>JACDEN010000192.1 GCA_013816415.1 Planctomycetota bacterium | reverse complement strand
CGCCCGGCCCTTTCGGTCGATCGTTTCCTGAATCGACGCCCAGTTGATAGCTGGTGCTACGCCCACCCGCTTCGTTTTGCACAAGCGCCCCTCGCTCGAGCAACTCCTTGATGTCGCGCTGCGCCGTGTCCGCCGAGCATTTTGCCAGTTTCGAATACTTCGACGTGGTCAGGAATCCTTGCCAATCACCCAGCATACGGTTGATCACCAACCGCTGACGCTCATTCACCGGCTTGGTGTTGAGCGCCTGCCACAGATGCGCCTTGCGCAGCACCCCGGCGAGCAGGCCGTCGCTAGCTGCAATGGCCCGCTCGAGGCAACTCAGGAACCAGGCGATCCACGAGGTGATGTCCGTCGATCCGCGCTGGGCGCTCTCCAGCTGGAGGTAGTAATCCTTGCGCTCGGCCTCGATGCGCGCCGACATGCTGTAGAAGCGCTCAGCGGTGCCGTCACCGCGGGCAAGCGCCATGTCGGCGATCGCACGGGCGATGCGCCCATTGCCGTCGTCGAACGGATGGATGGTGACGAACCAAAAATGGGCCACTGCCGCTTTCAGGACGGGATCGAGATCGGCCGTGCCGTTGAACCAGTCAAGGAAGCGCCGCATCTCGCCATCGAGCCGGTCAGCGCCAGGGGCCTGGAAGTGTATCCGCTCGCGGCCCATGGGACCGGAGATGATCTGCATCGGGCCAGCCGCCGGTTCACGCCACGCGCCAACCGTGATCCGGTACATGCCGCTGCGGCCCGTGGGGAACAGGGCCGCTTGCCAGCCGAACAGCCGCTCGGCGGTCAGGGGCTGGTCGAATTGGCGTGTGGCATCGAGCATCATCTCGACGACTCCCTCAACCGCGCGGCTGGGAGCCGGCAGGCCGGCGGTGTCGAGTCCTAGGCGGCGGGCGATGGAGGAACGCACTTCGTCGGCGTTCAGCCGCTCGCCCTCGATGGCCGAGGTGCGCACGGCCTCGTCGGTAAGCGCCGCCAGGTTGGCCTCGGAGCGCAGGTCAAAGCCGAGCGCCTCCATGCGGCCCAGGTGTCGACCTTGCTTGTGACGAACAGCAGCCAGCGGCTGGGCCAAGGCGGGAAGGCTCCAGACCAGATTCGGCCATTCGGGGAGTTCATGAACGTAGGTCATGGAAGCCGCTGCATCTGCGGTGAATATCCAATTCAGCGGCGTAAGTCAATATATTCGCCGCAAAATAGGCGTCGAATGGTATACCTTTTCGCCGCACGTGCCCATGAACGGTAATTGTACGGACCCTCCCCGCCAATGTGCGCTCGGAGATCAACTCCTTAATCAAAAACTGGCGATTTCTGGGGAAATCCTAACTGTCGGGGTGAAAAGAGGCGCGATGAATATGTGCGCAAAAGCTCACCGAGTGCGTCACCTTCGGTATGGTGTTGTCCTACCCTGCCATAACAGGTTCCTCTTATGTAACCAACTGACTACAAACGTCTTAAGCCGTTTCTGCCTCAGCCGCACGGCTCAAGGCCGGGTAGCTGAAGCTGGATCCGCCGTATTACAGTGTATAACAGAGCACATGGCCAAGAAGCACCTCCGGAAGGCTCAAGCGGCTGCTATCGGCGCCGGCACGGCGACGATCGAAGTCAGCGCACGCCGTGTCGGTAATTCGGTGGGGTGGACGGTGCCTGCGCCGGTGGTTAGGAGCCACCACCTCGAGGCTGGCTCGAAGGGGATGCTGCATGTCGAGCGCGACGTGCGGCGCCATGTGGTCCGCTACGTCATCGAGGTCCCCGAAGGTGCAGAAGGTGCCGAGGGTGAACGGCTTCGCCACCCGGTCTCATGGTACCTCGCGCGTGCGGCTGCTCGGGGCCTTGGTCTGCACGAGCCCGAGGAGCTGTTGCCGGCTGATGCGCCCAAGTCGGGTGAAATCTGGTGACGACTCCTCGCCGCGGCTTCGCGACACGAGCCGCACCGCGCGTGCCCAATCGCGGCGATGTCTTCATGCTGCAATTCGATCCAGTGCAGCTGGGCGAAACGCCCGGCGATCATCCGGCGCTGTTCCTCTACCAATCGTGAATACAACAATTCAGGCTTGGCGATCGTCTGCGGGATGTCCTCAGACGAGCGGAACAATCCGTTTGCAGTCTTCGTTTCAGTAGATCATAAATGCGGCGTCGATGGTTACGTCCACTGCGACCAGGTGCGCCTCGTCAATTATCGTGCGCGAAACCCGAGATTCCGGGGGGCTCTGCCGGACGTGGTTCTCAAGGAAGTCACGACGACCTTGAGCGATCTCATCGATCCAGTTTAACACAGGTCGGCAATCACTCTGCGCGACTGCCCTTCATGGCGTCTGCTGCCTCGTAGCTGATGATGCAGGTCCAGCCATTGTGAGGTACGCCCGGGTTGTTCCAGAGGTTCCTCATAGGCGGACGAAGATGGTCAGGCCTTCCGCTCCAACCGCAGCTTGGGCCGATCGCCGAACGAATACCGCCCAGTTCTAAAAAACAGAGTCCTCACGACCACACTCAGGGACGGGACGCCCATCGGCCTACAGGATCGCGCCCGGCCCTTGGGCGTGGGAGTCGACCTCGGCCGTGTAGATGTCCAGCATCTGATCGCTCTTGTGACGCGATACCCGCCGGATCTGAACATTGGAGGCACCGGCCAAGCGGGCCTCAGTGATGAATCCGCGTCGCAGACTATGCGGACTGATATCGTCGCCGAGATGCAGTTTGCGCAGAATGGACGCGACGGAGGCGGGATGGAGCGCATGGGAACCAACGCAACCATGCCGGTCGATGTGTGCGACGGAAGAGCGGGCCTCTCGCTATTCCCGCAGCCGCTCGCCAAGCGGCAATCGCCTGCAGGGCGTCGAATCGTGCGTCGCCAGCGATGGAGAGTGGGACCGACTGACCAACCTGGCGCTGGTCGGTCTTGCTGCGACGGATGTGGAGCACCCAACCACCCGCAGCAGAACGCCGGAGATCGTCGACCGTGACCGCGGCCATTTCGCTTCTGCATAAGGCGGCTGAGAATCCCAGCAGGATCATGGCGCGATCCCGTCGGGCGGCGAGACGTTGCGCTGGTTCCGCGACGTGTGCGGCGTGGTCCAACTGGCGCATGGCGTTTTGCAGATGCCTCCGCAGGACCGGGCCTTTGCGCGCCGGCGGTGCCGCCAGCGGAATGAGCAACTCACCATCGAACCAGGTGCTGAAAGCGTGGGTGGACAGTGGCGCTGGCAGATCGAGCAGGCCGCGCAAGGCTGTCACTCAGACGCCCCTACCCGATGGTCGGATCACATGCGGTATCACACCAGGCCCACATGCAGGTTCAGGCAACGACACCTACGATGCCGGGAATTGATATGACACTGCACTGAGTCTGCAGACAGCTGCCACCATCGTAGAAATGCACACATACTGCACTGTTCGGAACACTATCCCTCCCGTCATTCGCAGTCGATTGCTCCATCTTATACGCATATCAACTCGAGACGAAGGGCCTTGTCGGCCCAGAAAAAGATCGATTTCCGGTTCTGTCAAGAATTCCTGAATCAGGATTGCGTTATGTATTAAAATCCGTACACTACGACTGGGATGATTTCTGACGCCACCTGACTTCACGCTCGGATTCGACTTCTATGAGACCCCCGCGGGCACGAAGCCTGTGCAGACCTGGCTGCATGGCCTGTCCAACGCCGACATGGAAGTCATCGGATTCGACATCTACCGGATCCAATTGGGGTGGCCCATGGATAAGCCGCTCGTCGACAAGCTCGGGAAGGAACTCTGGGAAGTGCGGAGCGATCTCAACGACGGCCGCATATCCCGCCTCCTCTTTACCGTTCATGACCAGCACATGATCGCCCTGCACGGAGTCATCAAGAAGTCGCGCATCCTTCATAAGGTCGACCTCGACACCGCAAGACAGCGCCTCAAACACTTCAAGAAAGCCCACCCATGAAAAAGCCCCTGATCAGCGCCCTTGATCCGATCCTCAAAGAGCGGGGCCTCTACGACAAGGTGTACTCGGCAGCGGTCAAAGCCGTCATCGCACGACAGATCGACGAAGAACGGAGTCGCCAGCACCTCACCAAGCAGCAACTCGCCCATAGAATGCACACCAGCCGTACCGTTTTGGACTCGCTCCTCGACCCCGCGAACGAATCGGTCACGTTGAAGACCTTGCAGAAGGCCGCCGGCGCATTGGGCAAGAAGCTCGCCGTCGCGATTATATGAGTCGGGGCGTGGCCTGGTCGAGCGATCAGTTCGAGTGGCCTTGTCGATCAGCGATACCGAGCGCGTTCCCACCGCTCATACGCGAATGCGGTAACGTTGCCGTTTCGATCCGTCTGGCTCACCAGCAGGTTCGCGCTGGCTCCGCTGCCGCATAAGTTGTCTGGCGCGGAATATTTGACCCCGTCACTCAAGGCAATCAAGGCGGCCACGTTCTCGACGGCCTACTCCGGCCCGCTGGTCCACGAGGCGATGCAGGCGGGTCGCGAGCAGGACGCGGACGCCGTCTTCCTGGCAACGATCAGTGGTAGGGACTTGGCATGCGCGCTTGTCGTCGGTCGGTCCCTTCTGTTCGGCGAGGAGGCAATGGGCCACCTTGTCGACTACTACGGCGGCGACACGAAGCGGGTCGACGAGTGGATCGAGCGTGTCGCGTCCGACGCCGCGGACGACCTCAAGCGAGACGGCGAGGTGTTCTACGGAGTCCTTCGGGACGCGGCGGACCAGCGGTGGCGAGGATTCCGCGGCGCGAAGCCGATGAACGTCGACGCGGTCCGGGCGGCGGCGCGAGCACAGACGAACTGACTAAAGCGACTTGGACCGCTTGGCGTCGTACTGTCCGACCGCTCCGACCCCGAGCACCGGTCGATGCGGAAATGGTTCACGTCGATGACGCCGGAGGGCCACGACCCCGAGGTCTTCCCGATCGCCGACGTGAACGAGCAGTTGGCGAAGGGGCTTGATCTGCTGGCCAAGGAGTTTGCGGCGGCCGAGGACGGGGCGTGGGGCGATATGATGGGCGATGGGCCGGATGACCCGAAGGTCATTGAGTTCCCCCGGCCACAGCAGAACTGAATCAGGTCCGAACGAGGATGGCCTCGTACTCGCTGCGCGCAGCCTGCACGGCCGAGCCGTGATCGCCCGCCGCCGTCAGCTCCAGCCACGCGACCAGCTCCAGTCGGCCCGGAGGCGCTATCCGGCATGCGGCCACATGGATCTGGACCGCCTCTGGCGCACGCCTGACCCAGGATCCACCCCTCGGCGAGGTGCTCCCGAGCACGTCCGGCGCAGTCCATGGCATGGACGCAGAGATCACGCACCTCCGCGGCGAATCCGCGATCGAGCAGGTGGCGCAGCACCGCCAGGATATCATCGACACCGCGACTGTGGCCGTACTCGCCATCTTCACGCACCGGACCCATCGGCACGATGGCCTGCTCGATGAGCCGGCGCAGCGCCGAGACATCAGGGGCCGGGCGGTCTGCGGCTAGTCGCAGCAGGATCAGCCGGCGGGCACGCTCATCGCCCACCGCGAGGTTCATGAGCAGGTCGCTCAGCACCGGCGCTGGCTGCCGGTCGAGCCAGCCACGCAGCTCACGATCGTCGGGGTTCATGAACCGGTTATATCCTGATGAAGTCAGGTTGTCCGCGATGCCGGATGCAGTCGCCCCCTCGACGGTAACAGGAACTTCCACGGCGCTGTGATCCCAGGCACCGAAAGCCAGATTGATCCGAAGGACCTGCTCCGACCCGCCTCTGCTGTTCCAGTAATCTCGTTGGACCCCAAGGCGTTGTATGAACTCGCCTGGGGTCACTGGAGCATGAATCCCAGTAACTGCTCAGGCGGTTCCAGTAGTCCGATAGATTTTCCGCTGGGTTCCGGTCCGGGTTGTGCTATGCCTTCACCATGCCCACGGTCACGGTTCAGGGTCGACAGTTTGATGACGCGGGACTGG
>JACDEN010000792.1 GCA_013816415.1 Planctomycetota bacterium | reverse complement strand
CACGGCAGGTCCCAGCGGCTGTGGCCCTCGATCGAGATCGCCATGCGGTCGCCAACGCGCGCGCGGATCGCGCGCACCGTTTCGAGGCCCGCCTGGAGATCGGCCGCCGGCAGGCGGTGCCCGGGAGGGCCGACCGCCGACCAGCCGGCAGGGCCGACGCGGCCGGCAGTCTGCCGCTGCGGGGCGAAGCGATCCCACGGCCACACCTTCATGTGGGCGATGCCCTCGGCGAGCAGCGACTCGGCGAGATCGCCGGCGCGCGACAGGAAGGCGTCCTGGTCGTCGTGCAGCGGCGTGTTCACGCAGGTGTTGTAGACCGGGATGGTGTCGCGGCAGCGTCCGCCGATCAGATCGCAGATCGGCAGGCGGGTGTGCTGGCCGATCAGGTCCCACAGCGCGATGTCGAGCGCGGACACCGCGCGCATCTCGGCGCCGGCGTAGCCGAAGAAGTTCGCGTGCGAGAAGAGCTCCTGCCAGTGCCGCTCGCGGTCGAATGCGCGTCCGCCGAGGATCAGCGGAGCGGCGAAATCGTGGACCACCGATTCGACCGCGCCTGGCAGATAATAGGTTTCGCCCAGTCCGACCAGCCCGTCGTCGGTATGGATCTGCACCCACAGCGAATTCGGATGCTCGGGGACGCGGATCGTCTCGATGCGATCGATGATCATCATCATCGCGATTTTTTCGCGGCGGCGTTCGCCGGCTTCTGTCCGAGGCGCTTCTCCCAGCCTTCCTGGTGGACGTTCAGATAGGCCTTGGGGTCGTACGGATGGGCGAGCGCGACCGCCTCGACCAGATCCACGCCGAGTCCGGGGCCATCGGGAAGCGAGAGGTGGCCGTTCGCCGGATCGAGCGTCGGTGTCCAGGTCACCAGGTCGTTGGTCCACGGCTCGTTGAACGGCAGGAAGTGCTCCTGGATCAGGAAGTTGGGCACGCACGCCGCGAGCTGCAGGCAGACCGCGGTCGCGACCGGGCCGCCGCTCTGGTGCGGAGCGATCCAGCTGCCGTGCGCGGACGCGAGATTGGCGACTGCCAAAGTGTTGGCGATGCCGCCGAGCGACATCGGCTCGGGCTGGAAGATGTTGACCCCGCCGCCCGCGGCGAGGGTGAAGAACTGCCCAACGGTGTCGTACATCTCGCCGGTGGCGACGCGGATCGGGCAGGTGGCGGCGACCGCGTTGGCGGGCTGCTCGCGCTCGCGCGTGGTCGGCTCCTCCCACCAGTACAGGTCCAGATCGGCCAATGCGCGCGCGGCGCGCAGGGCGTCGGACTCGGTGAAGCGGGCGTGGACGTCGATGAGGATGCGCAGTTTCGGGAACTCCGCACGGATGGCCGCGAGGATGGCGCGCGCGAGCCGGAGCTCGTCGTCCTCGATGATGCCCTGCGCGGTGCCGAAAGGATCGAGCTTGAGCGCGTGGAAGCCGCGGGCGACGACGGTGCGCGCGGCGGCGAGGAAGTGTTCGGGCGTGCGCTCGGTGCGGTACCAGCCGTTGGCGTAGCCGAGCACGGACTCGCGCACCCGCCCGCCCAGCAGCTGATGGATCGGCGCGCCGAGGGATTTTCCGAGGATGTCCCAGCAGGCGACCTCGATCGCCGCGACCACCGTGCGATGGATGTGGCCGCCATCGAGCGAGACGCTCTCCATCAAGCGTTTCGCGAGCGCGTGGACGCGCCGCGGATCCTCGCCGATCACCAGGTGCTCGAGCTCGCGCACCCCGGCCTCGGTGGTGCGGATGAATCCATTGAGCGTGCCTTCGCCGATGCCGTGCAGGCCGGCGTCGGTGTGGACCTTCACGAACAGCCAGTTCTTCCAGCCGGCGCTGACGGGAAAGGTGTCGATGCGGGTGATGCGCATGGGGGCTCCGGTGATGAGCATGCGGGTGTGGACGGAAGGCGGGAAGCGGAAAGCGATCAGCGGGCGGCAGCGACCTCGGCGGCCTTCGCCGCCAGCGCGGGCACGTGCGCCTCCTCGGCGATGACCTGCTCGAGGTGGCGCCGGCGCTGCAGCGACG
>JACDEN010000191.1 GCA_013816415.1 Planctomycetota bacterium | reverse complement strand
AGAGCAGTGCGAACATACGCAGGACGGACGATGGCATGCGTGGCCTCCTCGGTCGATGGAACTCAGGCGGAAACCCGCGAGCGTGATGAAGCATCGACCGACGATAGGGTCATCCGGTCCGGCTCACAGTACTGGCAGCACGAACGCGAAGACCTGTATGAGCATGGCGGCACCTCCCGATCGCCCTGGAGGCGCCGATCTGCCGGGGGGACCCAGGCGCCGTCGGTATGGCCGAGCACACCGGGGTCACCTCGGCCTCCATGAACCCACCTGGCTGGGGGAGATCGGGTTGCGCTGATCGTGGGGCCTCAGTCGCGCCGCCGGCGGACGCAGAGCAGGCCGATTCCCAGCAGCGCGAGACCCCCGGTGCCGATACCGCAGGACTGGTTCCCCTGATGGCGCCCGTCCTCGTCGCCAGCGCTGATCGACGAGGTCGCGGGCGCGGCGGTAGTGACGATCACATCCCCGCTGGTGGTGAGATTTCCCGCGGCGTCGCGGCTGAGGACGCGGATGTGATAGACCGTGCTCGGAGCGAGCCCGGTGAGCGCGACCGAGTGGCCGGTCACCATGCTCGCGTCGAGCACCGTGGTCGATCCGTACGACGTGGTCGGACCGAACTGCACCTGGCTCGAGCTCGCCTCGTTGGTGGTCCAGATGATGACCACGCTGGTCGCGGTGATGCTTCCCGCGGTGACGCCCGAAATCACCGGCGGCGTGGTATCAGGCGTGGCGGTGGTGGTGAACGTGACGTCGCCGCTGGTCGCGAGATTTCCTGCGGCGTCTCTGCTCAGGACCCGGACATGATAGAGCGTGCTCGCGGTCAATCCGCTCAGCGCGACGCTGTGCGCCGTGACCTTGGTGGCGTTCAGCGTGGTCTGGCTGCCATAGGCCGTGGTGGTTCCGTACTGCACCTGGCTGTCAGCTGCCTCGTTGGTGGTCCAGCTGATAACCGCAGCATTGGCGGTGATGCTTCCCGCGGACACCGCCGAGATCACCGGCGGCGTGGTGTCGGGCGGCGCCAAGGTGGTGAAGGTGTTGTCACCGCTGGTTGCGAGGTTGCCCGCCGCGTCGCGGCTGAGCACGCGGTAATGGTAGAGCGTATTCGCGGCGAGGCCGCTGAGCGCGACGCTGTGAGCGGTGACCAGCGAGGCGTTCAGCGTCGACGAGCTGCCATAGCCGGTGGTGGTGCCGTACTGGACCTGGCTGTCGCTCGCCTCGTTGGTGGTCCAGGTGATGGTCGCACCACTTGTGGTGATCGAGCCGGCAGCGATCCCCGAGATCACCGGCGGCGTGGTGTCCGCCGCGGTGGTGGTGGTGAAGGTGTTATCACCGCTGGTCGCGAGGTTGCCGGCGGCGTCGCGGCTGAGCACGCGATAATGATAGAGGGTGCTCGCGGTCAGGCCGCTGAGTCCGACGCTGTGCGCGGTGACGAGCGTGGCGTCGAGCGCTGAGGAACTGCCGTAGGACGTCGTGGTGCCGTATTGCACCAGGCTGTCCGACACTTCGTCGGTGGTCCACGAGATGGTCGCGCTGCTGGTGGTGATCGAGTTGGCGGAGATGCCCGAGATCACCGGCGCCGTGGTGTCGCCGCCCGCGGGTGAGCCGTCGGTGTTGCAGGCGTAGTCGCCGGTGACGAAGACATTGCCGGCGGGATCGGTCAGGGTCAGACGGTAGTGCATCGGCGAGGACGCCGGCAGGGTCGGGAAGATCAGGTGATGCCGACGGAAGTAGCCGAACCCCGAGGTGAAGGTCGACCCGTAGGAGTTGGTCTGGCCGTAATCGACCTGGACCTTGGCAGCCTCCGGTTCGATGGTGTTGTCGACCACCACGTCGATGTAGGTGCCCTGGGCATTGCTGCCTGAGCGCGGCGGCGCTGCCGGCTGCGGCGCGCGCGTATCGAACACCGATGCCTTCGCGGCCATCGGCGCGCACAGCGGATCGCCGAGCGCATACGACATCCAGCCGATCGCCGGATTGGAGAGCGTCGAGGCCTCGGCGAAACAGTAGCCCTTGAGCATGTAATAGAGGAGGATGTTCGGCCGGGTATGACCGGTGGTGTAGGGTTCCCCCGAGACACCGCACGACATGGTCGCGCCAGCGCCGATGGCTCGCGCCGCCCACGCTCCGCCCACCGGGTCGCGCACCTGCCAATAATAGAGCGAGCTGCTGTTGAGGTCGCAGGCAACCGAGCCCGGCAGCCAGTCGAAGACGTTCTTGTAGTTGCCGTAATTGTACCAGCCACCGTACATCAGCGCGCGCGGAGCCGACACGGCGCTGCTGCCGTCGGCGTAGGTCAGGCCGGCGTCGCCGATGGTCCCGCCTGATTGCTCCCACTTGAGCACCAGTCCGGTCCCGGGGACGTAGTGCTCGCCATAGGCGATGTTCACATCGGTGGCGGCGTAGGAGTAATATGCGCCGCTCTGCACGTCGGCATCCGCCGTGAGCGAGGCATCGGTATAGGCGCCCTTGTCGCCGCGCGAGTCGACGTACACCGGCCCTTTGACCATGCCGGCCGCGCCACCGACGAAGCGGTCGGCGTACAATGCCTGATCGATCATGTCGAGGACGCCGCGCACTCCGCGCGGACCATCGAGGCGGCTCACCAGGTACATGTCCGTGTTCATGAACTTGTACTGGGTGTGGGAAAAATTACCGAGGTCGGATCCGAAGGTCGGGTTGGGCTCAAGGTAGGGATTGGTCATCCATGAGATGTTGTTCGAGGTCTCGCTGAAGTAGTTCAGCCCCATGAGCGCGTTGTCGAGACTGTAGCTGTTGTCGGTGACCGCGAACGGCAGGCCGTAGCTCATCAGCAGCACGTCGATGTTGCGCGCGCCCAGGGCGGCGAGCTTGGCTTTGATCGGCTGGACCACCTCGCTGACATAGCTGGGGTAGGCCGCGGTCGGGTAATAGACGTCGTTGTTGGAATTGGCGCACGAGATGCCGAGCAGGTTCGCCGCCGGCACGCCGCGTTTCGCCATGTAGTACTGCGCGACCTCGAGCGAATCCTGCACGCCGTCGCTGTCACCGTCCCAGGTGAGATCCGTGCGGTAGACCACGAGGATGCGCGTCGCGTCCAACGCCGCTAACGGCGCTGCCGCAGTGCATGCAAGGACGAGCGCGAGTGCGAATCGGCGGATCGATGCGAAAGTCATGGGTGATGTCCTTGCGTGCGGATTGCGATTGCGGACCAGGGATTCTACCAGCGCGATGCCCCGGGAGACATCTGGTGAGGCTAGGGAGAGCGGAGAGGACCGGCCGAAAAATCGCCCCGGCATCCTCGCGCCTGTATCACCTCCAAGGCGCAGAAAACACGGTAAAATCGGCGCTTTCACCTGATTTAGCGACTTTCCCGAAGAAACCGCCGTCGGAGGAGGAACGTGCTCCAGATGGATGGATCGATACGTGACTGGCTTGGTCCATTCGCATCATTCGCGTCAAAGATCCGACAGGATCGGCCGTCTCGACGTCGTGGTGGGTCATGAGCTTCTCCTCACCAGCTCTTCGTGCCGAGCGATCTCCCGTAACGGCCGCCCGCGAGCCACA
This sequence comes from Planctomycetota bacterium, assembly GCA_013816415.1. Taxonomy (GTDB): domain Bacteria; phylum Planctomycetota; class UBA11346; order UBA11346; family UBA11346; genus JACCZE01. The sequence continues at coordinate 2,398 of JACDEN010000191.1, read as the reverse complement.
TTCGACGCTGTGTGATACCGACCGGCGCGAGTTCAGGCCAACGCGATCCGAACGAGGAAGGCGGAAATGCCCCCGACGCCGCAGCCGCCTCCGCCAGATCCCCCCATCCGGAGCGGGCGTCCCGGTGACACCACCACTGAACTGACTGTTCCGGTAGTCGCGGTACCGCTCAAAGACCTGCACCTACAGACTGTGGAAATTTTAAAGGTCCAGCGCGCTCTCGGATACGGACCAAAAAAGGCCGACGACAACGCGCTCATCGTGCGTCATCGCCGGCTCGCGTAATGCGGGGCGACGCAAAAAGATGATAAACTAGTTCATGGAATACCGGGATTTCACCGGCGATTATGCCAACGCCGGATAAAGATTTATCACCTTATTTTGTCGCGGCGCCTATGCCATTGCTGGTGGTTCCGCTGTTCGTGCCGCTAGGACCGACGACGCCGCCCACGCCGTCTCCGATCGTATCGGTGCTTGAGTTGCCGGAGTTGTCAGGGGTACGGCCATCTGTCGACCCGCCGGCGTTCATGCCACTATTGGAGGGGTCCACCCAATTACTCCCAGACGTTCCGTCTGACCTGGGAAGCTGACGCTGATCCATTGCACTGCCATCACGGACACCATCGCGGCCGGCGCGTGGGACCTTCTGGTCCGGTGTGACGCCATCGCCACGGTCGACGGGGGAGTCAATGACATTGTCCCTCCTTGACTCGTCGTTTGCGGTTCCCGCTGATCCCGATTGGCTTCCCGATGCGGTACGCCTGGGATCGATTGTGCCGTCAGTAGTGCCCGTCGGGTAGTTTTTGCTACCATCGAGAGTCGAGGCGTGGTCCATCGAGTCTCTGTTGAGTTCAGTGTCCGAGCGGTCGGACGAACTCGGCATGGGCTGGCTATCGCGTTCCTGATCGGCACCAGGTGACGGGGTTGGATAATCCTGAGAAGAAGCCAATGGGATGACGGCGGCAAAAGCGGCCACCAGCAGCGAGAGGGTATATGGGGTTTTCATGGAATGATCCAGCAGGTGAGAGTGGCGACTAGGCATGACATGAATTGGCAGACTCGTGGCCAGATTTTATTTTACTGAACGTCCGGCTGTCCTGACACCTCGCCTTCAGAGACTTGGTACACGGTACGCGATGACGATGACGATGACGATCGGTGCTCGTATCGCCGATCTCTTGGGCGAGTAGGACAACGGATTAAGCCACCACGCCACCATATTCGGCGAGATGTCCGCCGTATCATCCCTGCGAAACGTTCAATTGGGCAGTCCCCCCGCCCTCCGTATTATCCCAGACATGCCAAAAATCATTTCTCCTCGTTTTCAATTCGCGATGGGGCTGGTGGTTTTCCTCTCACACTTGGCCCAACCGATAGCAGCCGTGGAGGATGCTGCCACTGCGCCGCCTGGGATCGCTGTCATCGAACTCTTCACCAGCGAGGGATGCTCGAGTTGCCCGGCGGCTGATGCGGTGCTCGCAGCCCAGGCAGCGACGGGTCGGCTTGGCGTGTTCGTGCTCGCGTACCATGTCGACTACTGGGACCGGCTCGGATGGAAGGATCCATTCGCATCGGCGTCGGCCTCGCAGCGGCAGTCCATTTACGGGAAGGTGTTCGGAACCGGACGCGTGTACACGCCGCAGGCAGTGGTGAATGGGCGTCTCGACATCGTAGGCTCAGAGGCCGGGCAGATCCAGACCGCGATCACGCGAGAACTGGCCCGCCCGGCACCAGCACGGGTCACCCTGGGCGCGACGTGGTCGAAACGCATGTGTACCGCGACCTGCGTGATCACGACGAATCCTGCTCAGACGCGGTCGGCGGCGACGCTGACGGTGGCACTGGTCGAGGATGCCCTCACTGATGTGGTGACGCGCGGTGAAAACGCCGGCAGAACTCTCACGCATCAGCGCGTCGTGCGTGAATTTCGGAGCGTTCCAGTGACCGAGACCATTGCCCCGATGGTGTTCACCCTTCAGGAAGGCTCCATACCCGAGCATACGCGCGTGGTGGCGTACGTCCAAGATCCGAGGCACACCGTCATCGGCGCCGCCGAAACCGCGTGGAGGGCGCCCGCTCCTCTTGCGCCATGAACGCCTTGCCAAAATCTTTTCGTCAAGTGGAGGACTCGGGCCACCGGGCAATGGTCGCGGTCATCGGAATGCTCCGGAACTCACTCACCACGCGCTGATGCGTGAGTGTTCGACCGGAGGTACGACCACGAGCGGTGTCGCGACTGTCGGAACGGACCGTGGTGGTGCCACCTGGACCCCCAATGCCGTTCACTTTAGGCCCATATCTAAATTACCTATTGACAATCGCTTATAAAAAATTTGTCGGGCCTCATGAGCCCACGTCCCGCTGCCCATGATCTCCTCCATCACCTCACGGTTGCGCT
>JACDEN010000190.1 GCA_013816415.1 Planctomycetota bacterium | reverse complement strand
CCTCTCTGGGCTTCGCCACGCCAGTTGCCCGGACGCAGCGCCAGATCAGCTACATGTTCACAGGCATTTCACATGATCGGACCTTTCATCCGACAAGGACAGTCAGGCTTCGCCTGACGCACCAGAATCTGTCAGTAATGATCAGTAACTGAATGCGGGCTCCACCGGCGTGAACGGCATGCCGAGTTGCGCGCGGACGTGCGTGGCGACCTCGACGCAGGGCGCGGTCCAGATCCGCCCACGTTCCTGCGCCAGCCAATCGAGCAGCTGCTCGTGCTCGTCGCGTTCGATGAACAGTGCGTGCGTTCCTTTACCCACACCATGGAACATGAAATTGATCCAGCCCCTGGTCAGGATGGCACGCTCGATCTCGGCGCGCAGCTGGGCGAAGGTGCGACGGTCGCCGCCGAGCAGTCCGACGCGCATCAGATTCATCCCAGCTGCCGGCTGGCAGACTCCGAACCCGGGTCCGCGCGCGGCGACGAAGAGCTTGGCCAGGACCGCGTCCATGGTGCGTTCGTCGGCTCCGCGCCCGACCGCGTGCGCGCAGCAGGTGTTGCCGTAGGTGCGCTCGCTCTTGCCGTCGATCAGGTGCAGCACCAGGTTCGCGACCCGCAGCTCCTGCTCGAGCCGCGTCTCGGTGTAGTCGCGCAGATCGTAGCAGGCCTCCAGCCACTGGAATCCTTCGGGCGGATCACGCCGGCATGGATGGTTGACCGAATGGTTGCCGAGTTCGTGCCCGGCGGCCGCGACGCGGCGCCAGGGCTCGGGGCTGCGCAGCGGATCGGTCGAGATGGTGACGTAGAACGTGCCGCGCAGGCCGCGCCGCTCGAGCGCGGGCGCCACCTCGCTGTGATGGTAGGCCCAGCTGTCGTCGTAGCCGAGCGTCACCGCACAGCGCGCTCCGCCGGGCCATGCACATGCGTCGCTCATGCGTCCTCCGTCCGTCGGTTCAGGGGCGCGAAACGCGCGGGTCGATCGGATCCTGCAACGCGCGATAGCGTTTGCCGCGGTTCCAATGCTGCCGTCCGCGCAGCAGCGTCTGCACCTCGGCGGGCTGGCTGCGCATGAAGTCCTCGGTCGGGTTGGTCGGCTGGTCGGCTCCGCCCCAGTACGGATACTGCACCGGGCCGTAGCCGGCGATGACGTTCATGCGCTCGATGCCGCTGCGCACCTGTCCGGCGGTATGGATCACCGTCTCGAAGAACAGCAGCAGCGAGCCCGCGGGCGCGATCATCTGGTGGATCAGCGACGGATCGGCGTAGGCCGCGGCGATGACGTCCTCCTGCGGGACATCGATCTTGTGGCTGCCGGGGATCACCACCGTGCCGCCGTCGTCCGGCCCGAGGTCGACCAGCGTGGTCAGCGCCTTGACGAAGCTGCAATGGTAGAGGCCATTCTTGAGATGGCTGCCGAACGCGATGTCGATGCCGGTGTGGAAGCTGGGGTAGCGCGCCGGCGCGTTGAGATCCTCGGCGGGATCGCGGCTGTTGATGTGGCTCGCCATGTCGGTGATGCGCACGTCGCTGCCGACGATCTCCTGCGCCATCGCGACGATGGCGGGGTCGGTGCCGTAGGCCGAGATGGCGGGATCGGCCTCGATCACCGAGATCATCGCCACGTGGTGCGGCTGGCACTCGACCATGCGCGCGTTGCGTACCGGGCGATTGATGGGGTCGCCGGTCGCCATGAGATCGCGCCTGAGCCGTAGCAGCGCCTCGCGCAGCGCGGCCACGCGACGCTCGTCGATGAACTTCGGCAGGATGACGTAGCCGAAGGCATCCAGGTGGTAGCGCTGGGACGGGGTGAGCGCGGGAAACGGTCGGGTGGCGGGCGTAGCGGCAGGCGTCGACATGGGCGGCTCCTGGGGCCCAGGATAGCGGGACGGAAGGTCTCGCCATGCCCGCAGCCCTCGCCGGCATGGACGCAGCGAGACGCCGGCGATTCCGCGGTGAGCGACGCAGGCATCGCCACGAGCGGCTCGGCCATGGCGAGGTGGTGGGCCGGGAATAATCTCACCGCCACGACCGTGGCAACCAGCCCATCCGATACACCGAGGACACTCCCGATGACCACCGCGACCATGCCCGCCATCCTGCTCGGTCTGATCCTCGGCACCGGCGCGCTGGCCTCGGCCGCCGACGCCGCCGCGGCGGAACGCCACAAGCTGGTGTTCATCCAGGAAAACTTCATGGACCCGAAGCAGACCGATGACGCGATCGCGGTGATCACGCAGGCGGCCAAGGCCGGCTATACCGGCATCATGGTCAACGACGCGAAGTTCGCGCGCTGGTTCGAGACCACGACGGTGCACCGCGACGTCTACGACGCCAATGTCAAACGCATGCGTCAGGCCTGCCGCGACAACAAGCTGAAGTGCTACGTCTTCTCGTGCGAGTTCACCACCGACCTGCTCAGCAACGATCCGAACCTCGCCGAGGGCATGCCCGTGGTCGGCGCGCCATTCGTGGTGAAGGATGGCAGGCTGATGCCGGTCGACGAGGACGCCAAGCTGTTGAATCCCTCATTCGAGGACGCGAAGCGCGCGGATGAGCCGGCCGCGTGGAACGTCGACGACCCGGGCTCGGTGTGCTTCCTCGACCACGAGGTCCACCACGAGGGCGCGACGTCGCTGCGCATCCAGGACATCAAGGGCAAGAACGCGCACGGCAACGGCCGCATCACGCAGACCTTCGCGGTCAAGCCCTTCCGCTACTACAATCTCTCGCTGTGGGTGAAGACGCAGGATTTCCAGAGCACACGGACCATCGACCTCTATGTGCAGGGATCGCAAGGCCTCGCCTACCACAGCCTCGGCATCGAGGCGACCCAGGACTGGAAGCGCATCGACATCCCGTTCAACACCCTCGATAGCACCGAGGTCACCTTCCGCTTCGGTTCGTGGGGCGGGCAGACCGGGAAGCTGTGGGTCGATGACATCAGCCTCGTTCCAGGCGGATTCGTCAACCTGATCCGGCGCGACGCCCTGCCATTCACGATCACCAGCGCCGACGGGAAGACCACCTACACCGAAGGCAAGGACGTCGCCGACGCCAAGGATCCGAAGCTCGGCATGGGCCGCTGGCCCGGCGATTTCCAGGAGTGGTACGAGCAGCCGGTCGTGCGCGTCCCCGCTGGCAGCCGGCTGAAGGAGGGCGACCGCGTGCTCGCCAGCTACTCGCACGCGATGATCGTCCTCGGGTACAGCGTCTTCACCTGCATGAACGAGCCGAAGGTGTGGCCGCTGATCAAGCGCAACCTGCACGAGATGCACACCGTGCTGCAGCCCGACGGCTACATCATCGTCCACGACGAGCTGCGCCACCAGGGCTGGGACGAGACCTGCAAAAAATCGGGGAAGACCATGGAGAAGACGCTCAGCGACCATTTCGCCGCCTGCGTCGCGATGGTCCGCGCCGAGGATCCGGGGAAGACCATCTTCGCGTGGAACGACATGTTCGATCCCAGCATGAACGCGGCGAAGAACGGACAGCCGTATCACCTGGTCAAAGGCATCGACCCCTGGTACGGCGCGTTCAAGTCGCTCGACAAGGACATCGTCATCCTCAACTGGAACTGGAACGGCCCCACGCGGAAGGATTCGCTCAAGCACTTCGCCGACCTCGGCCTGAAGCAGGTGCTGTGCGGCTATTACGACGCATCCTCCGATGAGCTGGCACCGTGGCTGGCCGAGGCGGCCGCGCTCAAGGGCATCGTCGGGGTGATGTACACCACCTGGAGCAACAACTTCAGCGACCTCGAGAAGTTCAGCCGCATCGCCGACGGCAAGCCGCGCTGACGAACGGACCGATCCGGCGAAAGTACGGTGCTTTATCAGCGGCGTCACGCCCACTGAAACCCCAGGACTGACCATGAAGATCGCAGCCGTCCGCCTCACCGAGGTCGTGGTCCCAGCGAAGCCCGACAGCGTCAACAGCCCCGAAACCGACCACGCGCTGCACCAGCTCGCCTACAACGGCGCGCGCGGCTTCTCGGTGCAGTTCGACGCCATGCCCAAGGTGATCATCGAGGTCATCACGGATGACGGCCTCATCGGCCTGGGCGAGAGCTATCGCGGCCTGCCGCTCGCGAGCCTCGAGCCGATCGCGCGGCGACTGATCGGCCTGGACCCGCTCGCGCTGAACCTGCAGGAGCTGCCGCTGCCGGAAGGCCGGCTCTACGACGGCTTCGAATGCGCACTGGTCGACCTGGTCGGCAAGCGCCTGGGAGTGCCCGCGCACGTGCTGCTCGGTGGGCGCTACCGTGATGAGGTGACCTGCGGCCACTGGACCGGCCACCGCACCGTCGCCGACGCGGCGCGCAAGGCCGCCGAGGGCCGCGCGCGCGGCTTCAGCTGCATCAAGTTCAAATGCGACCTCGACGATCCGGTGGCGGAGTGGTGCGCCGCGATCCGCGACGCCTGCGGCCCGGCGATGAAGGTCATCCTCGACCCCAACCGCCGCTGGGGTACGGTGGCGAACACGCTCGAACGCGCGCGCGACCTCGCGGCGATCGGCAACGTGCTGTGCCTCGAGGATCCGATTCCGCGCTGGGACTTCGACGGTTACCGCCTGCTGCGCATGAAGCAGCCGATTCCGGTCTGCATGCACGTCAGCCTGCCCTACCTCGAGATGGGGCAGATGCCGACCGACGTGGTGCAGGCGATCCGCGGCGGCGCGGTGGACATGTTCAATCTCAACGGCGGCATGTTCGCGGTGAAACGCCTGGCCGACACCGCGCGCCTCGCCGACATCCCGATGTGGCACGGCAGCGAGATCGACCTCGGCATCTTGGAGGCCAGCTACGTGCACGCCTGCGCCGCGATCGGCAACGCCACCCTGCCGCATGACATCTTCGGGCGCCTGGTGCGCGAACACGACCTGCTGGTCGAGCCGCTGGTGTTCGCGGAGAACCGCGTGCGCGTGCCGACCGGGCCAGGCCTCGGCGTCGAGCTCGATCGCGACGCGCTCGCGCGCTACACCAGCACCCGCCAGGAGATCGCCGCATGAGCGCCGCCGCCAGCAGACGCGTGATCGCTCCCGCCGGCGCCGCCGCCAACACCGGCGCCTACAGCCCCGGCTTGGTGGTCGGGAACCTGGTGTTCGTCAGCGGCCAGGGCCCGCTCGATCCGGTGAGCGGCAGCATCGTGGGCGCGACCATCGAGGAGCAGACCGAGCTCACCCTGCGCAACGTCGGCGCGATCCTCGCGGCCGCCGGCGCCTCGCTCGCGGATGTGGTCAAGTCCACGGTGCACATCGCGGACATGGCGCAGTGGTCGCGCTTCGATGCGGTCTACCGCCGCTCCTTTGCGGCCCCCTTCCCGACCCGCACCACCGTGCAGTCGGTGCTGTGGGGCGGCATCCTGGTCGAGATCGACGTCATCGCGGTCATCGACCGCGGCACCGGAAAGGACCTCTGATGCGCTGGCACGAATCGACCTGGACGCGCATCGGGCGCATGGACCGTGGCACCCCGGTGGTGATCCCGCTGGGATCGATCGAGCAGCACGGTCCGCACCTGCCGCTCGCGGTCGACACCATCCAGGTCGAGGCCATCGCCGACCGCCTCGAGCACCGGCTCGGCGATCGCGCGCTTTTCTTGCCAACGCAGTGGCTCGGCAGCTCGCACCATCACATGGATTTCACCGGCACCATCAGCCTGCGGCCGTCGCTCTATGGGCAGCTCGTCCAGGAGCTCGCGCGCTGCGTGCTCGCGCACGGCTTCACCCGCGTGCTGTTCCTCAACGGCCACGGCGGCAACGAGGCACCGGCCACCGCCGCGCTGTCCGAGCTGGTCGCGACCGACGACCGCGCCGACCGCGCCTGCATCGCGTTCTCGTCGTGGTGGAAGGCCGGTCGCGACGCGCTCGCGCCCGAGCGCCACGGCATGACCACGCCGTCGATCAGCCACGCCTGCGAGTATGAGACCAGCCTGCTGATGGCGCTGCGCCCCGAGC
>JACDEN010000189.1 GCA_013816415.1 Planctomycetota bacterium | reverse complement strand
GAACAGTCCGGCGCAACCCGGGAAGAACAGGGCCGCGCCGAGCATGGTCATCATGGTCGCCACCACCACGATCTCCGGCGAGCGCGCCGTCCACGCGAGCAGGCAGGCGCCGGCGCCGATGGCGGCCCCGAGGAAGCTGGTGCGCGCCCGACCCCAGCGGTCGGCCAGCCAGCCGCCCAGCGACACCGGCACGGCATAGCACAGGCTGGCCAGGGTCAGCGCGCAGCCGATCTGCGATCCGTTCCAATTGGCGCCATTCCACACCTGGTTGGCCAGGGTCACGTTGAGATAGCACGCGAATCCGACGAGCAGATTCAGGAACTGGAGGAGGATGATGGGCGGAGGCGTCACGGGAACTGCTGGCGAGGCAGGAGAAGGGCTTCCGTGGTGATCGCAACGGTTGGTGGTTGGTGGTTGGTGGTTGATGGATGGGGTTTGGAGGTTGGGGGTTGGGAATCGATCAGGCGGCTCCGACCTCGAACCGCCCCGGTCGAGAGGTTTTCCACCACCAACCACCAACCAGCAGTCCCACCACCCACCACCCACCACCCACCACCCACCAACCACCACCCACCAACCACCAACCACCAGTCCCCGGTCTTGTGTCCGCGGGGCAAAGGGTTCAAGTAGGGTCGTGATCCAGGGCCTGATCAGCGACATCCACGGCAATCTGAACGCGCTCGAGCGCGTCATCGCCGACATGGAGGCGCATGGCGCCGAGCGGGTCATCTGCCTCGGCGACGTCGTCGGCTATGGCCCCTATCCCGGCGAGTGCCTGGACCTGGTCCGGCGCTGCGGCGCGGTGCTGATGGGCAACCATGAGGAGGCCCTGCTGTTCGGTGCCGAGAATTTCAATCCCCGGGCCAAGCGCGCCATCGACTGGACGCGCGAACACCTGAAGACCGCCGGCGACGAGGAGACCCGCAACCACCGCTGGCACATCCTGCAGAACCTCCAATTGCACGCGCAGGAGGGGAAGTTCCTGTTCACGCACGCGAGCCCGCGTCAGCCGACGCGCGAATACGTGATGCCGAAGGACTGCAAGAACGGCCCGAAGATGTCCGAGATCTTCGCCCTCATCCCGCACGTCTGCTTCGTCGGCCACACCCATATCCCCGGCGTGTTCCTCGAGGACCAGACCTTCATCCCGCCGACCATGCTGTGGGGCCAGACCTATTTCATCGAGAAGGGCGAAAAGGCGCTGATCAACATCGGCTCGGTTGGTCAGCCGCGCGACGGAGACCAGCGGGCCTCCTACGTCCTGCTCGACGACGATGCCCAGGCGCCGCGGGCGATCTTCCGCCGGGTCGAGTACGACGTCGAGCACACGGCCAAGGCGATCGAGGCCAACCCCTATCTCGACAACTACCTCGCCGAGCGACTGCGCCAGGGTCGCTGAGACCCCCATGTCGTCGCCGCGCGCGATGCACCCGATCACCCGCACGCCCCTCGCCCTCCGGAAGGCGCTTCACGGACAACGCCCGCGGCGTATCCTCCTAGGGTACCGCGCGGCCCGGTCCATGCGTCCATCTGATGCGGTTTCCAGCGCTCGGGACGTATTTCGCAGGCCGTGCATGGTTGCGTCCCAGCGACCGTCAACGTAAGGTTGCGCTCCCGTCATGGACGATCGCCAAAAACCTCCGCGGAGCGGTCCCAAACCCGCGGGTATCGGCATCCGGGGGTCGAGCCCGTTGTCGCAGGTGGTGCGCGAACGGCTGACCGGGGATCCCTCGTGGGGGTTCTTCGCCCAGAACGGCAAATGGATCTGTCCGTTCTGCCTGAGCGCGGTGGTCAAGCGCCAGGGCCGCACCCGCGAGGATTCGCTCGCCGTCCATCTCGAAGGTTGCCGCTCGTACAGCGCCGGCCGCGGCCAGCCGCAGGATCAGAACGTCGTCTCGGAGCGGATGCACTTCGAGAACATGACCTTCCAGGCCGAGAACAATCCGGCGTGGCGCGTTTACGACCATGAGGCGGTGTGGTTCTGCCCGTCGTGCCTCGACCGCATCCTCGCCGTGCGCCTGCAGGGCGGGCAGCTGAACAACTTCGTGTTCCAGGCGATGGCTGGCCACCTGCGCGTGTGCCCGTCGTACCGCCAAGGCATCATCTATTCCGCCGAGGACATCCAGCGCGCCCGCGACCTGTCGTCACGCGCGCCGGGCCTGTCGCAGGTGGTCGCCCAGCAGCTGCAGTTCTCGGTGTGGCGCTATACCGACGCCAACGGCCAATGGGTGTGCCCGTGCTGCCTCGGCCACACGCCGGAGATCGTCATCTCGTCGCCCAACGATTGGCATTTCGCCATCGACCCGATCTCGAAGCACCTGCTGCTGCGCTGCCCGGCCTTCACCCCCGAGCGGCTCGAGACGCAGCCCGAGTCCCTGGTCCAGCAGTCGGCCGGCGGCGGGGCGCCCGGCACCATCGCCGCCAAGCCATCGACCCATACCCCGACCGGCGTCACCAAGATCATGCCCGGCGCGAACCCTCCGAGCCTGCCGCAGCGCCAGGGCATGCGCACTCCGCCAGTCGCCCGTCCCGCCTCGGGAGCGCATGACAGCGTGACGGGCAACCAACGTCCAGTCGGCGAGGCACCCGGGCAGTCCAACTACCGCAAGCATCGCTCGGTGGTCATGCCGCCGGCGGCGCCGACCGCCGCGCCGCCGGCCGGTCCGCTCTTCGGCAACCCCAAGGGCGATGTGCTGGCGGGGACCTCGCTCGACAAGGTCTCCTCGGATCGCGTCAAGCCGTCGGATGTGGGGCAGGGCTCGACGTGGATGGACGAGGCCGACGCCGAGGCTCCGGATTCCGCCAAGGAGCCGACGCCGCACTCGCGCACGGACGTCATCCATGCGCGCAATCTGCAGGCGACCATGCTCGCGCAGTCGCCCGAGCTGCCCGGCTTCAAGTTCGCCACCCGCTATGAAGCCTGCTCGGACATCACCGGTGACTTCTACGAGTTCATCACGCTCTCGGACGGACGCATCGGATTCGCGCTCGGCGACGTCAGCGGGCACGGCGTGCAAGCGGGCCTGATCATGTCGATGGCGAAGAAGACGCTCGAAATCTACGCCTCGATCGGCGCCGGTCCCGCCGAGACCCTGGCCAAGGTGAACGACGCGCTGACGCGCGATCTCGGCGGCAAGATGTTCATCTCGATGATCTACGGCATCCTCTCGCCCTACGACCAGTCCATCACCTGGGCGCGCGCTGGCGGCACCCCGGCGATGCGCTACAACGCGAAGAGCGATACCCTGGTCGAGGTGAAGCCCAAGGGCATGGTGCTCGGCATGAAGGCCGGCCAGGTGTTCCGCCAGAGCCTCGAAGAGGAGACCACCCAGCTCAACGCGGGCGACGTCTTCCTGCTCTATACCGACGGCGTCACCGAGACGATGAACGCGCAGCAGGAGGAATACGGCACCGACCGCCTCGGCGACGTGCTCAAGAAGCATTCGCCCGAAGGCCCCGAATCGCTGCTCGGCCACGTCATGGACCACATCCGCCGTTTCCGCGGAACCCTTCCCGTCAGCGACGACATCACGATCCTGGCATTGACGGTGGAATGAGATGACGCGGTCGCCGTTCTATGTCCTGCGTTCTCGGTTCTCAGCCCACCGCGCCATCGTCCGTCTCTCCGACGTCGGACCCCGGACCCAGTACCCCGGACGGTCCCCGTGAAACTCCAAATGGCCGCCCTCACGCACCAAGGGCGGGTGCGCGAGAACAACGAGGATTCCGTCTACTACGATGTTCGCGAGCGCATCTCGATCGTCTGCGACGGCATGGGCGGGCACGCCGGCGGCCACATCGCGAGCGAGCTCGCGGTGCGCGTGATCTCGAATGGCCTGCGCCAGCTCAAGCCCGGCGACTGGAGCGACGAGGACAAGGTCATCGAGGCGATGAAGCAGGCGGTGTTCGGCGCGAACGACCACATCCTCAGCCGCGCGCAGGTCGACCCCACGCTCTTCGACATGGGAACCACGGTTGTCGCCTGCGCCTTCATGGACGACCGCGTGGTCACCGCGAACGTCGGCGACAGCCGCATCTACCGCATCGCCGGCGCCGCGATCGAGCAGGTCAGCACCGATCACAGCCTGGTCGCCGAACGCGTGCGCGCGGGACTGCTCGATCCCAAGAGCGAGGAGGCGTCGCTGCTCGCGAACATCGTGACGCGTGCGCTCGGCATGGATCAGATCACCGTCGACATCACCATCGAGGATCTGCGCCCGGGCGACGTCTACCTGCTGTGCAGCGATGGGCTTTGCGACATGGTCAGCGACGACGAGATGCTGTCGCTGGTGACCTCCGCCGCCAACCTCGAGCTCGGCTGCCTGGGGCTGGTCGACCTCGCGAACGAGCGCGGCGGCATCGACAACATCACCGTGGCGCTGATCCGCTCGGTCTAGTCCGCATTTCTCACATCGCTTCGCGATTTTATCGTGGTGCTGGCATGCTTTCCTGCTGAAAGCCGTGGCATGGTCACGGCTGCGGCCGCGCATAGGATCGCGGCATGCCCAGCTTCGACATCACCCCCGCCACCAGCGCGCTCATGCTCATCGACATGCAGGAGCGTTTCCTGCCGGTGATTCCCGCGATGGCCTCTGATCAGGCCTGCGGACGCAACTGCCGGATCCTGCTCGAGGCGGCGCGGCTGCTCGAGGTTCCCACCACGATCAGCGAACAGTATCCCAAAGGCCTCGGCGAGACCCTGCCCTACCTGCGGCAGGCGCATCCCGACGCGCCGCGTTTCGAGAAGATGCATTTCAGCTGCATGGACGATCCCCTCCTGCGCATGCATCTCGATTCGCTGGGACGTGCGCACGTGGTCCTGTGCGGAGTCGAAACCCATGTCTGCGTCCTGCATACCGCCGCCGATCTCATCGCGCACGGCACCGGAGTGGTGGTCGCCGCGGACGCGGTCTCGAGCCGCAAGGATCTCCATCGCGACCAGGCGTTGGACGCGATGCGCGCGCTGGGAGCACTGCTGGTGCCGACCGAGAGCATCGTCATGCGTTGGCAGCGTCTGGCGGGCACCCCGGTGTTCAAGACGCTGAGCGCGCTGATCAAGTGAGGCGCGGCCGGCTCAGGACGGATCGATGAACATCCGGGAACGCTCGTCATCGGTCAGCGACCGCGCCAGACCGGACGTGAGATCGGCCGGCAGCTCGAGCGACCCGATGCGGTCGCGGTGCAGCGCGACCACCTCGCCGCCCAGCTCGGCGAACATCTTGCGCACCTGGTGATAGCGGCCCTCTCTGAGATGGATGGTGGCGCGGCCGATGCCATCCGCGTCCGTCCCCTCGAGTTCCAGCATCGCCGGCAGCGTCGGCTTGGGATCATCGGCGAGGACGATGCCTTTGGCCGCGCGCGCCACCGCATGGTGGCTGAGCTTGCCGCGGTACCGCACCCGGTAGCGCTTGAGCACATGGCGTCGCGGATTGGTGAGCGCATGGATGAGCTCACCGTCGGTGGTGACGACGATCATGCCGCTGGTATCGCGATCGAGCCGGCCAGCGCTCTCGAGCGGCAGGTGGGACACCTCGGCCGGGATCAGCTCCTCCAGCAGCGGCGCCTCGTCGAGGTCGTGGCTGCAGGCGTAGCCGATCGGCTTGTGGACGAGCAAGGTCGCGGAGTCGACCCCCACGGGAACGACCTCGCCCGCGACGCTGACCTCCTGTGCGACGATGCGCAGCGCGGTGTCGCGGCAGATGCCGCCATCGACGGTGACGGCCCCGCGGCGGATCAGGTCGCGCGCCTGGCTGCGCGTGCCGAAACCGCGGTGGGCGAGGTAGCCGTCGAGGCGCTCGCTCATGACACCACTTCGATGATCTTGAAGCCGGCCGTCTCGTCGACGATACGGCAACGGCCGATCGCGCGCAGGGCCTGCTCGTAGGGCAGGCGGCGGTTCGCCACCACCAGCACCCGTCCACCGGGCGTCAGCACCTCGGCCGCTCGGCGGAACATCGTGG
>JACDEN010000188.1 GCA_013816415.1 Planctomycetota bacterium | reverse complement strand
CCCGGGTACCAGTTCTGGACGGTCGAGTACTTGATCTCGGCGTCGTCGAGCGTCACCAGCTCGACCACCGCCGCGTGCAGCTGGTGCTTGGATGATTTCGGCGCGGTGCAGCCCTCGAGGTAGCTGACGTAGGCGCCGACGTCGGCGATGATCAGCGTGCGCTCGAACTGGCCGGCATCCTGGTTGTTGATGCGGAAATAGGTCGAGAGCTCGAGCGGGCAGCGCACGTAGGGGGGGATGTAGACGAACGAGCCGTCGGAGAACACCGCGCTGTTGAGCGCGGCGAAATAGTTGTCGGCGATCGGCACCACCGAGCCGAGCCAGCGCTCGATCAGCGCCGGGAACTGGTGCACCGCCTCGTTGAAGCTGCAGAAGATCACCCCGGCGTCGAACAGCTTCGACTGGTGCGTGGTCGCGATCGACATCGAATCGAACACCGCGTCGACCGCGACGCCGGCCAGCTGCTTCTGCTCGCCGAGCGGAATGCCGAGCTTGGCGAAGGTCTTGATGATCTCGGGGTCGACCTCGTCGAGCGAGTTGTAGGTCGGCGCCGTCTTCTCGGCCTTGGCCTTGGGCGCCGAGTAGTATTGGATCGCCTGGTAGTCGATGGCCGGATAGTCGACCGCCGCCCACTCCGGCTCCTCCATCTTCGAGAACACCTCGAAGGCCTTGAGGCGGAACTTCAGCAGGAACTCGGGCTCGTTGCGCGCGTGCGAGATCGCGCGCACCACGTCGGCGTTCAGCCCGCGGCCGAGGGTGACGGCCTCGACCGCCGTCGAGAATCCATACTTGTAGGCTTCGGCGTTTGAGGCATCGGCGGCATCGGCGGCATCAGGCGCATCGGTCGACATGTCGGTCACCCTTTCTTCGACACCGTGGCCACCGTCTCCACGCTGAGCTGCGGGTGGAGTCCCGCCCGCAGCGCGTCTTCGAGCAGCTTGGCGATGGTCGGCAGCTGCTCGTCCGGGACCCCCGACACCGACAGGACGACACGGAAGTCGTCATGCAGCCCCTGGATGGAATAGGCGATCGCCGTCCCCACCCGCTCCCGCACCGCGCGGTCCAGGAACTCACCCACTTTACCCACTTTCTTCAGATAGGAGAGGGGCAACCAGCTACGATCCGCGTCGCTCCAATCGAGCTCGCGCTTGCGCTGGTAGGCGACGGTTTCGGCTGGCCGCGGCAGCACCACCACGCGGGGAAGCTCCTGCAGGGCCAGTTGTTGCAGATCGAGAACGAACGCCGCATCGGCCTCGGCGAATGCCGGCGTGGCGGGGTCGTCGCGCAGCAGCGCCTCGAGCTGCTCGATGGTCAGGCGCGACGCCTCCTCGACCGTGCGACCGCGCACCGATTCGGTGAAGACATCGGCGATCGCGTGGCTGGGCATGGAGCCGAAGGCGATGAAGCGCGAGTCCTCGATGACCGAGGTCGCGAGGTCGATCAGCCAATAGATGCGGCATTGCCCGAGCGGGTCGGCGACCGAGAGCAGGCCGAGCTGGCGGCGGGCGGCGTCCAGCGGCAGGAAGGCGCCGCGGGTGCGGGGGTGGCGCAGGCGGGCATCGATTTTCCTGGAGGGGAGCGTCGCCGTTGGAGTCACCAGCGACACCGTCAGCGGCCATCCATGGATGTCCAGCGCCGGCCCGGACGGTGCGGCTCCTACCGAGGCGCCGACCCGTACTTCAGGGGACGCTCGGGACCGCCGACAGTATTGCGCTCGAACCACGAATCGTACAGTCGTCACGCGCGGGAATACGCGTCTTAACCAAGTCGCCGGCCCGCTCTTGGAGCTTCGGTTGGCGGATCATCGATCACTCCTGCGGACCCGTCCTGCCGCCCGTCCGCGACCGGATCTGGATGTCCTGACCGTCATCCGTGCGCGTGTCCGCGCTGGTCGGTGATCGAACGACGACCCTGTCCCACCCATGCCGAGTGTCATCCCCCCCATGGACCCCACCACGTCGCCTCCCGCCATGATCCTGTGCGGCGGCCAAGGCACGCGCATTCGCGATGTCACCGAGCTGCTGCCCAAGCCGATGGTTCCGGTCGGACCCCATCCGATGGTGTGGCACATCATGAAGTCGTTCGCCGCCTTCGGCGTGCGACGGTTCATCCTCTGCCTCGGCTACAAACGCGAGGTGTTCACGGACTATTTCCTGAACTACCACGCGCGGGCCACCGACGTCACGCTCAGGCTCGGCAAGGAGCCCAGCATCGTCTATCACGGCAACCACGGCGAAGAGGATTGGGAAGTGACCCTGGCCGACACCGGCGACCGTACCATGACCGGCGGGCGGGTCATCCGCGGCGCCAAATACCTGCGGCCCGGCGACCAGGATTTCTTTCTCACCTACGGCGATGGACTGAGCGACGTCGATGTCACGCGTCTCTATCAGCACCACCGCGGCCACGATCGCGCGCTCACCGTCACGGCGGTCCATCCCTCTGGCCGTTTCGGCGAGATGAAGGTCACTGCGGGCGCCGTCACCGGCTTCCACGAGAAGCCCCAGACCGAGGAGGGGCTGATCAACGGCGGTTACATGGTTCTGCGACGGCGATTCGTCGACAAATACCTGACCGCCGATCAGGATCTCGTGCTCGAGCAGGCGCCGATGCGCTCGGCCGCCAGCGACGGCCAGATGTCGGCCTATGTGCATCAGGGGTTCTGGCAGTGCATGGATACGCAGCGCGAGCATCAGCTCCTGACGCAGATGTGGGAGCGCGGCGATGCGCCATGGACCGCGCGATGGGCATGACCTTCGGGGATTTCTATCGCGGCAGACGGGTGCTGGTCACCGGCGATACCGGGTTCAAGGGATCCTGGCTGTGCCAGTGGCTGCTCGAACTCGGCGCCGAGGTCCACGGCCTGGCGCTGCCGCCACCGACCGATCCGTCGCTTCATGTGGCGCTGCGCCTGTCCGAGCGCATCCGCCATCGAGACGTCGACATCCGGGACAGCGGGGCGGTGAATGCCGCCGTTGCGGCAGCGCGGCCAGACGTGGTGTTCCACCTGGCCGCGCAACCGCTCGTCCGTGCGTCCTATCAGGATCCGAAGACGACCTTCGACACCAACGTCGGCGGCACAGTGAACGTGCTCGAAGCGGTGCGGAAGCTCGCTGGGCCGGTGGTCTGCGTGGTGGTCTCATCGGACAAGTGCTACGAGAATCGGGAATGGGAGTGGGGCTACCGCGAAGTCGACGGGATGGGCGGTCACGATCCGTACAGTGCCAGCAAGGGGGCCGCCGAGCTCGTCGTCGCGAGCTATCGACGATCGTTCGCCGGCAGCGACCCGCAGCGCGGAATGCGTCTGGCTTCGGCCAGGGCGGGAAACGTCATCGGCGGCGGCGATTGGGCCCGCGATCGCATCGTCCCGGATTTCATCGCGCAGATGCAGGCCGGCCAAGCCCTGAGCCTGCGCAATCCCAACGCGACCAGACCCTGGCAGCACGTGCTCGAGCCGCTGTCCGGCTACCTGCTGCTCGCGCAGCGGCTCGCCGGGGACGCCAGCGCGGACTACGCGGACGGCTGGAACTTCGGTCCCGCCGATGCGTCGATCATCACCGTCCATGATCTCGCGACACGCCTGGTCCGGGCATGGGGCTCGGGAACGGTCACGATCGACCCGGTCGCTCCCAAGGTCCACGAGGCGTCGCTGCTCAAGCTCGACTGCAGCAAGGCTCTGTCCCGCCTGAA
Source organism: Planctomycetota bacterium (assembly GCA_013816415.1). Classification (GTDB taxonomy): domain Bacteria; phylum Planctomycetota; class UBA11346; order UBA11346; family UBA11346; genus JACCZE01. The sequence continues at coordinate 2,286 of JACDEN010000188.1, read as the reverse complement.
ATGGCGCGGGACGTGGGATGTCGATCAGACCATCGTGCGGACCATCGATTGGTATCGCGCCTTCCATGCCGGCCAGGACGTCCTGCCGATCACCCGGCGGCAGATCGGTGATTATGTCGCCGACGCGCAGCACATTGGATTGCCCTGGACGGATGGGATGCGGGAACGCGCGCATGGATGAACGCGAGCAGGTTCTGCGGAGCGAGATCATCGAGCGGACCCGCGAACTGATCCGACTACGCAAGAAGTCGGAACGGTTCATCCCTGGTGAGTCGGTCATCCCCTACGCGGGACGGGTCTACGACGAGGAGGAGGTCGTCTCGGGCGTCTCGAGCATGCTCGACTTCTGGCTCACCCTCGGCCCAGAGGGCGATGCGTTCGAACGCGAGCTCGCGGCGTTCATCGGCGTGCGCAGCAGCGTGCTGGTCAACAGCGGCAGCTCGGCCAACCTCGTCGCGTTCTCGGCGTTGACCTCCCACCTGCTCGGAGAGCGGCGGATCCGCCCCGGCGACGAGGTGATCACCGCGGCGGCGGGATTCCCCACCACCGTCGCGCCGATCCTGCAGAACGGCGCGGTGCCGGTGTTCATCGACATCGATCCCGTCACCGCCAATTGCCGTGTCGAGCAGCTCGAAGACGCCTTCGTCCCTGGGAAGACCAAGGCCGTGATGATGGCGCACACCCTGGGCAACCCATTCGACCTCACCGAGGTGAAGCGCTTCTGCGACGACAAGGGCCTGTGGCTGATCGAGGACAACTGCGACGCCCTGGGCAGTCGCTACGACGGCAAGATGACCGGCACCTTCGGCGACCTCAGCACCCAGAGCTTCTATCCGCCCCATCATCTCACGATGGGTGAAGGCGGCGCGGTGAACATCGTGAGGAACGCGAAGCTGAAGGTGCTGGTGGAATCGTTCCGTGACTGGGGCCGCGACTGCTGGTGCCCGTCGGGGAAGGACAACACCTGCAAGAAGCGCTTCGATTGGCAGCTGGGCGAACTGCCGCACGGCTACGACCACAAGTACATCTACAGCCACGTCGGCTACAATCTCAAGCCGATCGATCCGCAGGCGGCGATCGGCCGGGCGCAATTGCGCAAGGTCGGGGGATTCATCCAGGCGCGCATCGACAACTGGCAGCGGCTGCGCAGCGCGCTGGCTCCGTTGGAAAAGCATCTCGAATTCATGCTGCCGACGCACGCCGATGGCTGGATCCCCGGCGGGTTCACCTGGAAGACTGGAAGTCCGCGCGTCGAACCGAGCTGGTTCGCCTTCATGATGCTGGTGAAGCCGGGCGCGCCGTTCACCCGCGCCGACCTCGCGCGCGCGCTCGATGCCGCGAAGATCGGCAACCGCATGCTTTTCGGCGGCAATCTGGTGCGGCAGCCGGCGTTCGTGCAATTGGCGAAGGATTCATCCGGCAGCGCATTCCGGGTGGTCGGAGGCAGCCAGGGCGCCGACGACGTCATGAACCGCGGGCTCTTCGTCGGCGTCTATCCCGGATTGACCTTTGAGATGCTCGACCGCATCGCGGCCACCATCACAGCAGCGGCCCACGGCTGATCCAGGGATGCAGTTCACCGAGTTGGCGCTGCCGGGATGCTTCGAGATCATGCCGACCCGGCACAGCGACGTCCGCGGATCCTTCGTGAAGGTCTTCCACCGCGACGAGTTTTCGCAGCGCGGACTGGTGGGCGAATGGCCCGAGGAATATTACTCGGTGTCCGCTCCGGGCGTGGTGCGTGGCCTCCATTTCCAGGTTCCTCCGCAGGACCACGCGAAGCTGGTCTACTGCGTGGCCGGTGAGGTCCTCGACGGGCTCGTCGATGTGCGCATCGGTTCACCCACCTACGGACGTCATCTCGCGCTCGCGCTCTCAGCCGAGAAGGCGAACCTGGTGTACCTGCCCAGCGGCATCGCCCACGGCTTCGCGGTGCGCGCTGGGTCTGCGACCCTGGTCTACCGGACGTCGACCGTCCATTCGCCCAGCTGCGATTCCGGCATCCGCTGGGATTCCGCCGGGATCCCGTGGGGGATCGACACGGCGATCGTCTCACCGCGCGATGCGCAGCTGCCGGCGCTCGCGGATTTCCGCAGCCCCTTCACCTACCGGAAACAGCCATGAAGGCGCTCATCACGGGAGCGACCGGATTCATCGGGTCGCGCGTCGCGCGCCGGCTCTGCGACGATGGCTGGCAGGTGCACGCCCTGGTCCGTGCGGAATCGCGGCCGCTCTCCGACGATCTGACGTCGCGCGTGGTGGCGCATGCCCACGACGGGACGACCG
>JACDEN010000187.1 GCA_013816415.1 Planctomycetota bacterium | reverse complement strand
GATAATAGCCGTGGCTGATCGACGCGATCATCGCCTCGACGGTCTGATCGCCCGCGCCGAAGAAGGTGTTGGTCATGCGCGTGTACGGCTTGTGGTCGTAGGCTTCGCGCCGTCCGTTGGCGGTCTTGGCTACGGGATTACCGCCATGGGTGAGCACCGCGGCGCTGTAGCGGTCGTTGATTCCGTGCGTGAGCACGCCGTCGCGGATGATCTCGGTGGGCACGGCGAGCACGCCCTCGTCGTCGAAGAAATAGCTCGCGGCCCAGCCGTTCGCCGGATCGTCGTACATGCGCACGAGCGGACTCGCGACCGGCTTGCCGAGGAATTCGGCGCCCTTGGCCCGGTCCTTCAGGAACATGTCCTGCTCGGTGCCGTGGCCGAAGGCCTCGTGCGCGAAGATCCCGGAGAATTCGCCGGAGAACACGCAGTCGTGCTCGCCGGGGTCGGGCAGGCGCGCGGCGCCGAGCACGCGCGGCCCATCGCGGCAGAGCTCGGCGAGATACGGATGATCAGCTCCGTCGGCTGCCGCCTGCTGCTCCCAGCCGCCGATGCGCTCGAAGCCACCGTGCAGGCTCGCCTGGTGGGTGCCGTCGCCGAAGACGCCGACCGCGATCTGCCGCACGCGGTGCAGCTCCTGGCTCAGGCGGCGCTCGCGATTGACGAAGCAGATCTCGGAGTGGACGTCGCCGATCAGCGCGATCGATTGGATCAGGCGGTCGGCGCCGAGCGCGAGGCGTGCGCGCAGCGCGCGCGCGAACTCGACCTTGTCAGCGGCCGGGACCATGCGGCTGTCGACGGCCATGGTCTGGGCGAAATGGCGTTCGAGCCGCTCGCCGGGATCGAGCTCGGGGCCGCCGCGTTCGACGCCGACGGCGGCGATGCGCTCGACGAGGCGCTGCGCGACGCGCTCGACCGCCGCAGGGTCGAGCTCATCGCAGCTCGCCTCGAGGAAGCGGCTGCCGGTCCACGCCGTCAGCGTGAAGCCCGCGTTGGGAGCGACCGGCTGGCAGCTGGTGCTGACCGAATCGACGCGGATGTTGGTCCCGGAATCGCGACGCGCATAGCCCGACGCGTACGGCGCGCGGCTCTCGAGGAGTGTGACGGCCGCGGACAGCGACGGAACGAGGTGGTGTGGATCCATGAGCCCATGATGACGCAGGGGAAAGCCCCTCAAGCACCGCGCCCGGACGGTGCGGGACGGCTGCGACCTCAGCGGTTGTCGGATGCCTGCGGGAACAATTCGACGGCGAGGAATTCGCGCATCGCCGCCCACGACCGGTGGTCGGCTGACTCGTTGTAGGCCATGCCCTTGGCCGGATCGCTGCCCGCCGCGGGATTGGTGAACGCATGGACGGCGCCGCCGTACTGCACCAGCTGCCAATCGGCGCCGGCCGCGCGCATCTCGTCGGCGAATCCGGCAACCTCGGCCGCGGGTACGAACGGATCGTCGGCTCCCTGCAGCGCGAGGACCTTGGCGCGGAACGTCCCCTTCTGCGCCGGCATGGGAGATCCCTTGGCGTCGGTGCCGGCCGCGAGGCCGCCATGGAATGCGATCACGCCCTTCAGCGGCGCTCCTGAACGCGCCAGTTCGAGCGCGACGGTGCCACCGAAGCAGTAGCCCACCGCAGCGATCGAGTCGCTGGCGACCAGCGGCTGCTCGCGCAGCCGCGCCAGACCAGCGTTCGCGCGCGCGCGCATCAGCGCGCGATCAGTGCGCAGCGGAGCGGCGAGCTTGGCCGCCTCCTGCGGATCCCGGGTGCGCACTCCCTTGCCGTACATGTCGATCGCGAAGGCGACGTAGCCGAGCTGAGCCAGCTGCTTCGCGCGCGACTTGGCGTACTCGTTCAATCCCCACCATTCGTGGACGACGAGGATCCCCGGTCGGCGCTCCTGGCCGCGCGCATCGTCAAAGGCGAGGACACCCTCGAGCTCGACCTCGCCGTCCTGGTACGCGATGGTCTCGACGTGGACCTCCGACCAGCACCAGGCGATGCCGCCCACGAGCAGGAGGAAGAGGCGCAAGGGAGCGTACGTCATCCGCGTGGCTTACCGGCCGTGCGGCGGCGGGAAGCGAATCCCACACCATCCCTGATGACGCCTGGTGCGGCGCCTAGCGCGGATCGCCGCGGCCTTCTCCGGATGCGGCCGGCCGGCGTCTGGACGCAGCCTGGGCGCCGGCCCACCAGGCCAGGGCGGCGTCGTCGCGCATGGACAGGAAGAACAGGATCTCGGCGAGCAGCGTCACATACGAATCGAAATCGTCGGGCTTGGCCAGGCAGGCATCCGCGCCGAGCGCTTCGCACGCGTCGCGCTGCTCGGGCCGCAGCCTGGCTGCTCGACGCTGTCGTCGATGACCAGCACGCGGGCCGGGCGGGGAGGGCGTTGACGCGAGGAGGCCATGGTGAGTTGCGTAGGTACACAGAACCGGAAGTAAAACCGGAAGTCACCAGGTCAGAACTGGCAGGTCACTCCGGCTCGCGCCGTCACCGTCAGGATATCGACGCTCTGGGTGAGGGGTCCATACTGGCCGGCGCCGACATCATTGCCCGTGCGCACCTGCGCACTGAGGTCATAGAGCACGGAACGCAGGCACAGGCTGAGGCCGGCGGTGGCGCCATAGAAATCATCGACCGTCGGCTCGGCCTGGCCGACCTGACTCGAATCCGCGATCCGGGTGGCCGCCGGCAGACCCTCGTAAAAAGCCCCGAGGCGCTCGACCAGGACCGCGCGGGGGAGGATCGAGAGGTGCTCATAGCCGAGCCGGACGGTATAGGTGTCGGGGAAGCGCTTGGGATCGATCAGGATGTTGACCGGGCTGCTGGTGACGCCGCCCTGGCGGATGCGATAGTCCCGCCAGCGGGTCCATCCCACATCCACGGCGATGGTGTGGACATCGTACGCCCGCCAGGCGGCCGCGACCGTCGCCGAGGTGGGGTAGATGAATTCCGATGGGTACACGAACCTGGTGGTGGAATCCGCGATCACGGTGGACGAGGAGACGTCGGTGCTGCGCTGGTGGCTCTCCACCTCGCTCAGGAGGTGGAGATGGTATTCCGGCTTGACGGTGGCAGCCACGGTGAGCGACGGGGTCGCCTGCCACCAGGCGCCGAGGGTGAAGCTGTAGCCTTTCTCGACGGTGGTGGTGCGATGATTGTCGATCTCGTCCCGTTGGATGAGCGTGATCGGTGGAAAGGTGATCGCCAAGCTGGTGATCGTGTCGCTCTGATCCCGGCGCTTGTAGTGGCTGTTCATGGTCCAGTCGTCGTTCCAGCCATGAGCCGTGACCCCGAGGCCGAGCCCGGGCAATGGCTCGATCGCGTAGCTGGCGCTGACGCTGGCGAAGCCGCCTTCCTGCTCCGCACGCTGGCTGCCATCGACCATGAGCGACGAATTGCTCCCCGACGTCACCTCGTGCTGCTCGAAGGCGATCGAGCGGGTGAAATCCAGCTGGCGCTGCCAGGCCAGGCCAACGGTCTGCTGCGCGCCGCCAACGAAGAACGGCAGCACCAGACTGACATGGTCGAGGTTGGCGGTCGAGGTATTCGAGTCGCCCCGATCCGGGCTGCGCGTGCGATCCACGCGATAGGCCATCGAGAACGCCGCCTCGGGCCGTTCGAGTTGGATCATGCCGCCGGGATTCCAGGTGTTCGCGGTGGCATCGTCGGCAACTGCGGTGAAGGCGCCGCCCATGCCGAGGGCGCGCGGACCGGCGCCGACCGGGACGGGACTGCCGCCCAGGTCGGCGGCGAGCTCGGAGGCGGGCGAACGCACCTGGAAGACGAGGAACAGCAGAATGAGGATGGCCGCCGTGCGGCGAGACGCGCTCATTCGCTCACCGCCATGGCCGCGTCCGGCGGATGGCCGGCGATCACGCGCGCCACCGAACTCGACCGCGAGCGGCTGGTGACCTCGACGGTGGCCGCGGGATCGGTTCCCGCCGCAGCGGCATCAGGAAGCAGGTGGAAGCGCATCAGGTCGACGACGCCATCGCGTTCGCCGACCGCGAGGGTGACCTCGCCGCGGTGCGTCGCCGATCTCGCCTCGAGGATGGGGAAGGCCTGACGCAGGCGGTTGGCCGCCGCGACGAAGAAGTCCTGTTCGCGCGAGCCCTCGAGGGTGGCGGCGTAGGCGTCGGCGGTGGCGACGACGCGGCCGGTGTCGCAGTGGATCAGCCGCAGGAAGCATTCGGCATCGGACGCTCCGCGGCTCATCGTTCCGGCGACGACGTAGCGGCACGAGAGCCGGGCACCGGCGTGCGCCGCGGTGGTCTGGTCGACGTACCCGGCTTCGACCAGCTGCAGCTCGCGCGCCAGGACCTCGTCGGCGCGGCGGTCGACCAGGCGCAGACGTCCCTCGCGCACCATCGCCGCCAGCAGCTGGGCATCGTCATTGGGCCTGAGCCCGAGGGGACGCGGCGATTGCAGCGGCAGCGCGAGCGCGGTCGCGCGCAGGCTGCGCTGCTGCGCCGGCGATTGGCGCACCACCACCGGACGATCGATGCTCGCGACCGCGCCGGCCGCGTCCTCCACCAGGAACCGCAGGCGGCTCCCGCCCAACGCCAGATCGAGCGGGATCATGCCGGCCGCCTTCACTCCGGAGATCTCAAACTGAGTCAACTCGGTGTCGGATTGGTCGCTCACCCTCAGGCGGCGCAATCCCTTCGCCGCTTCGGCTTCGTAGCGCACCCACACCCGCGGTCCGTAGGTCACCCGCTCAGCGGATAGGCCTTCGACGCGGATGGTGGGCAGGGGTTCCGCCGCCAGTCCATCGGCCACGGCGATGGCCGACGCGGCCGGACCAGCCATGGTGCTGGATCCCACGACGCACCGGGCATCGCGGGGAACCCGCGCGTGGAACGCGCCGTCCGCGCCAAGCGGCAGGGCGTGCGCCGGAGAGTCCTCGGGTCCACTGCGGTACCAGAAGCCGACGTCGCCCGATCCACTGATGCGCCCGGTGATCCACAGCCACGGTTCCCGCGCACCATCGGGCGCTGGCTCGCTGTCCTCGACCACGGATTCCACGCTCACGATCGCGGTCTGCGCCGCGAGTACGGCGTGCTCCGCCGCGGATTCCGCGACTACGCGATGGCTGGCGACCGCTGCCGTCGTCGGCTGGAGGTCCGGAGCGGCTGCGGTCGCGGTCGCCGGATGCACGGATTCAATGAGACGCCGCAGCAGGAATTCCGCCTTCGCGCTCGGCTCCTGCTCGAGGCTCGTCCGCAGTTCGCGCTCGGCCTCGGCGGGATGTCCGCTCTGGATCAGCACCGCGCCGAGTTCGCGGTGGGCGAAGACCTGCACGAAATGCATGCCATAGGTGCGCGCGCGGCGGCTGTCGGTCTGGCGCAACGCCAGGCAGCGCCGGAAATCCTGCTCGGCCTCGGCGATGAATCCGCCCGCGGCCCAGCTGACCCCGCGCTCGTAGAAGTGCCACCAGCGGTTGCGGAATGGCACCGTGGTCACGCCATAGGTGACGCCATCGACCACCCGCGGCGCGGACGCGCGCGGCGCGCATCCACAGCCGGCGAGGATGACACCGAGGATGATCAGGAACCGGAGAGCATCGCTGCTCCGCCGACCAGCGCCTGAGACGGTCATCGCTCGGTTCGGCTGACCGGTCTGCCGCGCAGTTCCTGCGGCGCACCATCGATGACGACGATCGCCGAGGCGCGAGCCACGACGGACACCGTGGCCGTGGCCGCCGGAGTGCCGCGCTCAGCGGCCGATCCGGACCAGATGCGCAGACGGTCTCCGACGCGCAGCCCGTGGATCGCGCCACAGGTCACCACCAGATCGGCGCCTTCGGTGGTGGCGTAGCCTTGCACCGGAAGCAGGTTCGAGGCGGCGGCGATCATTCCTGGGACGGTAGTGACGATGTCATGCACGGCAACGAGCTGGCAGTCCGCGAGCTCGCCGCTTTCGACGACGACCGTGCGGATCTCGACGAGATCGCTGCCGGTTTCGGTGGCCGGGGTGGCGAACAC
>JACDEN010000791.1 GCA_013816415.1 Planctomycetota bacterium | reverse complement strand
GTCGTTGCGCGCGTCGGCGTGGTCGCCGGCGAGCACGTGCGCGGTCCCGCTGGTCGGTTCGGCGCCGCGTAGCTGGATGTCGCATTCGACCGCGTCCTTCTCGCTGCGGTTGACCGCGTGCAGATAGAGCGTGCGCGTGCCCGGCGACCAGCTGGTCGAGAGGTCGAGGTAGGGGACGCTCGCCTTGCAGTTCTCGCCGTAGAACGACTTGGCCTCGCTCGAATAGCCGTCGCAGACGACGTGGTTGCGCACGCACTGCTCACCGGTGCGGTTGGAATAGAGCAGGAATGCCAGGTACTGCGGATTGAAGTACATCCCTTCGTGCGTCGGGTGGGTGTAGATCAGCGGCAGGCCGTTGACGGTCAGCGCGTAGTTCGCCATCGACAGGATGTCGCAGTTGCGGTGGAAGACGTTGAACACCGAGGCGGTGAACAGCGCGTCCTTGAGCGAGGTGTTCTGGCCGAGGTGCGATCCCGGATCGTTGTCTGAGGCGATCTCGTGGTACCACAGGTTCCACTCGTCCAGGGCGATGCGGATCGGATGGGCGATTCCGGCCGCACGGCGCGCTCCGGCGATGGTTCCCGAGACGTGGCCGAGGATCTGCGCGAAGTAATCCGGCGCGGCGAGCAGCTCGGGCAGGGTGTGCTTGTTGAGGTGGATGTAGCAGTGCACCGACAGGTGCTTGAGCCATTTTCCGGATCCCGTCACCATGTCCCAGTTCCACTGCGGATCGTGGCGGGTGCCGACGCCGATCATCTCGATGGTGGGATCGACGCACGACATGGCGTGGGCGAAGTCGCGGGTGCGGCGCGCGCATTCCTTGCCGTCGCCCATGTGGCCGATCTGCCATTCGCCGTACAGCTCGTTTCCGATGCTCCAGTAGCGCACGTCGTGCGGCTTCGCGTGGCCGTTTTTCACGCGCATCGCCGCGTGCGAGGTGTTCTTCGCGAGATTGCAGTATTCGACCCAGCGCGCGGCCTCCTCGGCGCTGCCGTTGCCGGCATTGACGCACAGGTACGGCTGGGCCTGGATCATGCCGCACCAGTCGATGAATTCGTCGGTGCCGACGTGGTTCGACTCCTCGCACTTCCAGGTCGGGTCCCAGCGTCGCGGGCGCTCGGCGCGCGGTCCGACGCCGTCCTGCCAATGGTAGGCGCTGGCGAAATTCCCTCCTGGGTAGCGGACGATGCCGGGGCGGATCGCCTTCACCGCTTCCATGACGTCGCGGCGGAAGCCGCGGATGTTGGGGATCTTCGAATCCTCGCCGACCCACAGTCCGCCGTAGATGCAGCGCCCGAGGTGCTCGATGAACTGCCCGTAGATCAGCGGGCTGATGGTGCCGAGCGCATCCGGGATGTTGACGAAGGCGGTGGCTTTCATGCGGCTCTCCGGCGGGGAATTCCCCCTAGTATAGCCGCTCGGGGTCCGGGCCGCCAGGACGTCCTGCGATGTGGATTGCGCGCAGCCGCAGGTGCATTGCGCGCATCGTGGTCCATGCTCAGCCGCGATGCGCGCGTCTCCACCTCCCGCGGACGTCCCGGTGCGCCGGGTCGGCTCGAGCCGCGAGCACATCGTCGGCGCCGCCGCCTCGACCGCCCTGTCCGACCGCCGCATCGCCCTCGCTGGCATCACCGCTGCGTCGCGCGACTACCTGTTCATCCGCGACCAGCCGACGCGCGGCCAGATCATCGCCTGCGTCAGCGGGAGGGGCAGGGTCCTGGTCGGCGGTGAGTGGGTCGCGTGCACGCCGGGATCGTTCTACCTCGCCCCGATCGGGGCGCCGCACGGCTATGGCTCCGCGTCTGCGCGCTGGGGCATCTGCTGGGTGACCTATGATGGCGGAATCGTCCGCGTGGCCGCGCCGTGCCTCATCCGCGCGGATTCGGCGCCGCTGCTCGCCAGCATCACCGGCCTGCACGACGAGGCCCGCGGCGCCAGCGATCCGACCATCCTGCGCCAGTGGACCGACCTCGTGCACGCGCAGGTGGTGCGCGTGCTGGCGCTGTCGCCCGAGGCCTCGCGGCTGTGGCC
>JACDEN010000790.1 GCA_013816415.1 Planctomycetota bacterium | reverse complement strand
ATCCTGATGTGGCTCGGCCTCGCGGGATTGGCGGTGGTGATGGCGGGGCCGCGCTGGGGCACGGTCGAGAACCTGCGCCGGCAGACCGGCGCGGATCTGCTGCTCGTGCTCGACTGCAGCCGCTCGATGCTCGCAGGCGATCTCTATCCCGACCGCATCGAGGTCGCGCGGCGCAAGGCGCTCGAGCTGGTGAACCAGTCGCCCGAGACGCGCATGGCGCTCATGCCCTTCGCAGGGATGGCGGTGCTGCGCTGCCCGCTCACCGGCGACCAGAACGCGCTCGAGCAGATGCTGCAGGATTGTTCGCCCAGCCTGTTCCCGGCCGAGGCCGGCCTGCAGGGAACCGCGATCGGCGATGCGGTGTCGCAGGGAGTGAAGGTGCTCAGCCGCGAGGCCGAGCGCGGCCAGGCGATCCTGGTGATGAGCGACGGCAGCGACGACGACCAGCAGGCGGTGGACGCCGCCGCCAAGGAGGCGAAGGCCGCCGGCATCCCGGTGTTCGGCATGTTCCTCGGCGATCCGGAGCATCGCACGACCATCGACATCGATGGGCATCCCGTGGCCATGACCGCGTCGCGCGCCACCCTCGACCACCTCGCGGAAGCCACCGGAGGCGTCTGCGTCAACGCGACCTCCGACTCGGCGGACATCCAGGCGCTGCACCGCCGCATCGTCGCGACGGTGGCCCAGCGCCCGTGGGAGGAGCGCCACCGCGTGGTCGCCAGCGAACGCTACCAGGTGTTCCTGCTGCCGGCGTGCGCGCTGATCATCATCGGCGTGCTGCTGCCGACCCGGCGCCGCCGGCGCGCTGGCATCGCCCTGACGCCGGTGAGGATGGCGTCATGAGGGCGTCGCTCCTGCGTCGATGGATCGGGCGCGCGCTGCTGCTGCTGGCGCTCTGCCTGAGCGCGTCGGCGGCCGATCCGTGGGAGCGCCTGAGCGCCGCGGTCGGCAAGCCGGCGGCGGAATCCGAGAAGGACCTCGAGGCGCTGGTGCTCGAGAATCCTGGCTTCCACGCCGCGCATTACGACCTGGGCACGCTGCAGCTCGAACGCGATCCAGCGAAGGCGGCGACGCATCTCGAGACCGCGGCGGCGGCGCCGAACCGACAGCTCGCTGCGGATTCCTTCCATAATCTCGCGATCGCGCGCTGGAGGCAGGGCCGCCTCGACGAGGCGCTGACCTGCGCGGTGCGCGCGGCCGAGCTGAATCCCGAACTCATCCCGTTCCGCGACCAGATGCGCAAGTCGGTGCTGGTGGCGAAGGACCAGGCGCGGCTGAAGGCGGAGGAGGAGGCGAAGAAACTGCGGCTGCCGACATCCGCGCTGCCGCCCGCCAGCGCGGGACTGCCGTACCGGGCGACGGTCCGTGCCGCGGGCGGTGCCGGCGGCTACGCCTACACCATCGCCGGCGACACGCGCCTACCGCACGGCATGGCCTTCGACGCCGACGGCACGCTTCATGGCATGCCCGAAGCGGCGGGAACGCACGAGCTGACCATCGAGGTCAAGGATGCGGCCGGGGCGAGCGCGACCGGCAAATTCAATTTCGTCATCACCCCGCCGCCCGAGATCCTGACCATGCAGCTGCCCGAGGCGATCGCGGGACTGCCGTACCACGCGACGCTGCGCGCCTCGGGATTGGCGCAGGCGCGCTGGAGCGCGGTCTATCTGCCCGAAGGCCTGGTTATCGCCGGCGCCGCCGATGGCAGTGCGGTGATCAGCGGCGAGACCTCCGCGATCGGCACCCATGGCGTCGAGGTCGCTGCGGAAGAGGGTCAGCGACGTGCGCACCGCCGCTTCGAGCTGGTGGTCAGCGACTCGTTCGCTCCGGATGTCCTCGAGCTGCCGCCGGCGACCGCGTGGGCTCCGTACCACCACCGCTGCGGCGTCCGCGGACCCGAGCAGGAATACCATTGGAGCCTGGTCGGCGAGGCTGCGGGTTTCACGCTCGCGGATGACGGCCAGCTCAGCGGCGAACCCGCCACCGCCGGCGACCTGCCCCTGAGCGTTGATCTCAAAGCCGCCGACGGACGC
>JACDEN010000186.1 GCA_013816415.1 Planctomycetota bacterium | reverse complement strand
AACGCCCGGTCGCGCTGGTCGAGGCCGAGGCCGTCCGCGGCTCGGATGTCCCGCGCGCGAAGCTGGTGCAGGCGCGCGAGTACGTCGTCGGCCATCCCCAGGAAGGCCGCATGAAGACCATGCAGACGCCATACTACCGCCGCGAGCTCGAGAGCTTCCGCTCGACGCTCTTCAACCAGGAATACAAGCGCATCCTCGAAGAGAAGTGAAAGGCCACCATGCACGCGCTCGTCACCAGCCACTGTCCCGATCTCAAGCTCCTCGCGCGCGGCAAGGTGCGCGATGTCTATCAGGTCGACGACCAGCACCTGCTGTTCGTCGCCTCGGACCGCATCAGTGCGTTCGACGTGGTGATGACCAACGGCATTCCCGGCAAGGGCAAGATCCTGACCCAGCTGAGCCTGTTCTGGTTCAACCTGCTCCAGGACGTGTGCCCGAACCACCTGGTGACCGCCGACCTCGCGAAGATGCCGGCGGCCGTGCAGCGCCATCGCGACCAGCTCGTCGGCCGATCGATGCTGGTGCGGCGCCTGACCATCCTGCCGGTGGAGTCGATCGTCCGCGGCTACCTCACCGGTTCCGGCCTCAAGGAATACAAGGCCAAGGGCACGGTGTGCTCGATCCCGCTGCCGGCCGGGCTGGTCGAGAGTTCGCGCCTGCCCGAGCCGCTGTTCACGCCCTCGACCAAGGCCGAGATGGGTAAGCACGACGAGAACATCCATCCCGATCAGGCGGCCCGCATCATCGGCCAGGCCTACGCCGACCAGGTGCACAACATCTCGGTCAAGCTCTACACCAAGGCGCGCGATTATGCCGCGACCCGCGGCATCATCATCGCGGACACGAAATTCGAATTCGGCACCGACAAGGCCGGCAAGGTCATCCTCGCCGACGAGGTCCTGACACCCGACTCGAGCCGCTTCTGGCCGGCGGCGACCTACGCGTCTGGCAAGGTCCAGGACAGCTTCGACAAGCAGTATGTCCGAGATTATCTGGAATCCGTCAAGTTCGACAAGAACGGCAAGGGCATCGAATTGCCCGAGGACGTCATCCAGCGCACGCGCGCGAAATACGTCGAGGCGTTCCGCCTGCTCACCGGCAAGGACCCCGAACTCTGACCCGAGATCCGGCATTTGGGGCCATCTGCTTCGTTGCCTCCCTCGTCATTTCCACCAGGAAACTTCCTCGGTCGGACGCCTGGCATCTGGCCCAACTGCCGGCTCTCGGGCACCTTTTCGTTGGAACGCTTTTTGACGTACCTCCATCTCGAGCGGGAATTTATTGCCATTCGGCAATCCTTTAGCCGGATTGAGGGCCGCTAAGGAAGGACCGGGATCGTCAGGGTGCGAGTCGACCGATGCGCCAACGGACGAACATGTCCATGAACGGATCGATGCCGAAGGGCTGTTGCCACGGCGGCAGGGCCTGTAAGGCGCGGTAGGCGCGCAGCGCATCGTCCTGTCGACCGGACCGTTCGCCCGCTATCGCCTGACACAGGAGCAGATCCGCGCCGGCGGTAGCACGGTATGGCTGCGCCAGCAGCCCGGCGTCGTCGATCTCTCCACAGATAAAGCGCAGTGCGAATCGGGGCTTCTGGGCATAGGCCCACTTCCGATCGGGCTCCTCCAGGCGGGCCCGCATCCGCGGGATGGCCTGGGCGTCGCCGGCTGTTTCATGGAGGAATGGGATCACCAGGTAATACATGAGGTGCGGGAAGCGCGTCGCCAACTCCTGCGCCGGGTCCATGTGCCACAGCGTGTCCGCCCCTTTGTTGTCGCCCGCGATCCAGCGTGCGAGCGCACAGGTGGCACGCACGTACCAGCCGATGCGCATGTCATGGCCGTCCCTGGCCAGCGCAGCATCGAACTGCTTGGTCTCGAGCAGGTATTTGAAATAGGTGCGGGCCTTCTCGGGCAGAGCGTCGACGCCGCCGAGAGTCATGATGGCTTCAAAATCCCCGGTCTTCGCCACCTCCTCCACGCGTCCTTGTCGGTACATGATGAAGGTGTTGCCGGGATCGAGGGCTGCGGCCTCGTCGAGCAGGCCGCGTTCGACGAGGGACCACACGTAGGGATCGCCGCGGAGCGGATACCGCTGAGAGATCTCGTCGCCGCGTCCCATCAGGTGCAGCACGTTGACCGCGATGTCAGGCTTGTCGGCGTAGCGATCCAGCACCTCCTCGAACCGCCCGAGATGGTTCAGCGCCTCTGACACCTGGATGGGATATCCAGGAAAGCGTCGGATGACCTCTTCGTGATGGCCGAGTTCGATCAGCGCATTCGCCGTCTCCGCATCGGCGACCTGGGTATCGGTCATCACCTGATCGTGCAGACGAATGAACCGCTCGAGGATTTCCGGCTCGCCCTTCTTGACGAAGGTGACCGTCAAGGTTTTGATCTGGGCAGCGACGCGGCTCGCGACGCGATCCCTGGTGGCACGATCGCAGCGAGCAAAGAGCGGGGGCACGCCGGCCAGGACGCGATCGTAGTCGCCACGTTCGAATGCCTGATCGAGCCGGTGCATCTCCACCAGCCACGTCCATGGCGTGGAACGGATGGCGTTCCACGCCGCGAAGGCCTGCTCCTGATTGCCGCTGCGCAGGAGGGCGTTTCCCTGCTTGTATGATGCCTCATCGCGCTGCGATTCGGACCCGCTGCCATCGGCGACTCGTTGATACTGCTCGATCGCCGCCGCGAAATCGCCACGCTGGACGCAGAAGTCCCCGATCGCTGTTGCCGGCAGACGTTCGGCGAGCCCGCGCGAATAGATGCGCAGGTGGTCGACGGCCTTGCCCGAGTAGTACAGGTAGAGCGACAGGTACCCGCCGCTGAAGGGATAGAGGTCGGTGTATTCGCACAGGCGTCTGCCGTCGACCGATAGCGTCCAGCGATTGCCGACCAGTTCGCCGCGGATGAGGTAGCGGTGACCGATCTCCGGCTTCCACGGATTGAAGGCGCCGACCGCGCCATCCCGGTTGATGATGCGGCAGAAGGAGCCGCTGTTCGCTCCGACCTGCATCACTCCGCGATCGTTCGCCGTCACCATGGCCAGGTCGCTGGCGTGGATGCCGGTGTTCGGTTCCGGCGTGATCATGATCGACAGATCGCAGGGATAATGCCCTTTCAGCATCTCGCCCTCGAATTCGATGGCCACGTCCCCGTGGAGTGCCTTATTGAAGGTGAGTATGGTATGCAGCTCGCCTTGGGAGACGAAGCGGCCATCGGTTACGCTTCCCTCCCCGGCCGTGACCGTCCATTGCTGCTTCCATGAATCGTTGTCGAATTCCTCGACGATGATCGGCCGGCCCCACGAGGCGACCTCCTTGAGCCTCTCGCCATAGAGCATGACTCCGAGCACCAGGATGGCGGCGGCTGCCGATGCGGTGATCCACAGGATCTTGCCATGCCGTCGGTGCCAGCGCGCGATCACCTCCAACCATGTTTCGCGGTGGGCTGAGACCGCGAGCCCTGCCTGGTAGCGCTCGAGGTCTGCGATCAGTTCCGTGGCCGATTGATATCGCGCCTCGGGCTGCGCCGCCATCGCCTTGATCGCGATAGCCAGGACCGGGGCCGGCACCGAGGCGCGTTCGGCGTCGGTGAGGGCATCGATTTCGCCCGACTGCTTGCGGCGCCAGAATTCCACCGAGTCGTCCGACCATGTCGGCGGCCGCAGCATCAGCGCGTGGAACAGGGTTGCGCCCAGACAGTAGAGGTCGCTGCGCGCATCGGCGAATTCGCGGCGCGCCTGCTCTGGCGCCATGTACAGTGGCGTGCCATACAGCCGCGTTTCGCTCGCGCGACCGCGCACCGCGCTGCCCCAGTCGACGAGCAGCGCCTCACCGAACTGCCCGAGCATGATGTTGTCGGGCTTGATGTCCTGGTGGATGATTCCCGCCGCATGCGCGCACGCGAGCGCGTTGGCGATGCCGATGAAGATGTTGACCACGGCGTTGGTGGCGGAGATCCGCGGGGCCAGCGCGTCCCGCGACGAGGTCGACAGCGCTTCGCCCAGCGATTGGCCCTGCACGCGCTTCATGACGAAGTACACGTCGCCGCGCTCGTTGACGTCGATCTCGTACACGGGAAGGACGTTCGGGTGCTGCAGCGAGGCGGTGATGCGCGCCTCCTCGACGAACCGTCCGACATCGTCTGGGCCGTCAGGCCGCGCGAGGACTTTCACCGCCACCGAACGGGCGAGATCGTTGTCGAGCACCGCATAGACGTACCCGGTCGCGCCGTTGCCGAGCAGGCCTTCGACATCGAAGCGAGGGCTGGTCGGGGCGGACGACGTCCCCGCCTCCCGCGCCAGGTCGTCGGCCAGGCTGCGTTGGGCCAGGATCAGGTCCTGTTCGCGAGCGAACGCGGGAGCGCGGTCCAGCCCGACGGTGGCTGCCGGCTGCCGGTGGGCCGCATCGGGTGCGAATTCATCGGCGGACAGCGTGCGCGAACGGCTCTGGTGGTCGTCCTGCGCGGGCATCTCCTAGTATACCTCGCGAATTGGCCCCCAGGCATCGCCCACGTCCCCAGGCATCGCCCACGCGCTCCGTTGTGGCCTCGATCCGCTGCGTCCCCCGAGGTGTCGAATTGCGGTCTGGAGCGGCGGGGCTGCGGTTCAGCGCTGCAA
Organism: Planctomycetota bacterium; assembly: GCA_013816415.1. GTDB lineage: Bacteria > Planctomycetota > UBA11346 > UBA11346 > UBA11346 > JACCZE01. The sequence goes on along the minus strand of JACDEN010000186.1, from coordinate 1,387 downwards.
TTCGGCGATACGCCAGCGGATGAAGCGGTCGGTCGCTGGATCCACTCCATAGTAGCGTTTCCACGGCGGAAGCGCCTGGAACGCGTGATAGGCCTGAGCCGCCTCGACCGGCCTGCCTGCACGTTCCGCGACGATGGCCCGGCACAGCAGCAGGTGCGCCTCGGCCAATGCCCGATAGGGATGGGCGAGGAACTCGGCGTCGTCGATCTCGCCGCAGACATAGCGGAGCAGGAAGCGGGGCTTCTGACCGTACGCCCATCGGCGATCGGGTCGCTCGACCCACGCACGCATGCGCGCGATCGCCTGGTGATCGCCACCGAGCTCGTGGATGAAGGGGAGGAGCAGGTAATAGAGCGTGTAGGGTCCGTTATCCACCAGCTCCGTCGTCCGATCCATCTCCCACAGCTGCTCGGCACCCGCACGATCCCCGCCGATCCAGCGCTCGAGCCCGTTCGCGAAGCGGACGTACCATCCGCTGATCGCGTCTTGCCCATACATGCTCGTCGCCAGTTCGTGCTGATTGGTCGCGATCAGGTAGCTGGAGTCCAGGCGATCCTTCTCGGGCACCTCCGCGACGCGTCCAAGCGCGATCAATGCGCTCACGTCGCCGAGCCGAGCCAGCTCATCGAGGCGACCCGACATGAACAGGGACTGCGTGTCGTTCGGAGCGATGGCCACGAACTCGTCGATGCGCCCTGTTTCCAACAGCGTCCATTTCCATGATGACGGACAGATCCGGTAGCGCTCGACGATCTCGAGGCCACGTCCCATGGCATACAGGGCATCGGCCGCGATGTCGGGCTTGTCGGGATAGCGTTCAAGCACCTCCTCGTAGCGTCCTTGGCGCGTCAGCGCTTCGGAGATCTGCACGGGATAGATGGAGAAACGCGAGAAGACTTCATCGAATCGCCCCAGTGCATTGAGGGCGGTGGCGGTCTCCAGGTCCGCGATGCGGGTATCGGTCAGCACCTGGTCATGGAGGCGGATGAACGCCTCGAGGGTGGAGCGGTCTCCCTTCTTCTCGAATTTCAAGCGTATCGCAGAAATCTGCTTGGCGAGCCGGCAGGCGACCCGGTCGCGAGTGACCCGATCGCATCGCGCATACAGCCCAGGCAGTTCGCGATAAACCTCGTCATAGCGCCCTTCCGCGAACGCCTGATCCAGGCGGTGCATCTCCACCAGCCACGACCACGGGGTGGTGGAGAGATCCTTCCAGGTGGCGAACGCCTGATCGGATTGCCCGCCTCGCAATTGCGACAGTCCCTGCTTGTAGCGCGCTTCCTGCCTGAGGGACAGTGGCCCGAGGCCATCGGCGACGCGTCCGTACTGCTCGGCTGCGCCCACCTGATCACCCTTCTGGGCGCAGAAATCCCCCAGCGTGGTGGCG
>JACDEN010000789.1 GCA_013816415.1 Planctomycetota bacterium | reverse complement strand
CCGCCGCGCGCACCGACGCGACCAGTCCGCGCCACCAGTCGTGCGGGTCTTGTTCGCTCCACAGCGGCTTGGGTGTGCTCAGCGGGTATTCCGCGCTCGCCGACGCCGCGATCGAGCCGTCGGCGCGCACCACCACGGTCTTGCAGCCCGAGGTTCCGAGATCGATGCCGAGGACAGCCATGACGCGCTCCAGATGTGAGAGCGGTGTTGTCAGCGGACGGTAGCGCTTTCAAGCGCGAGTTGGACTCAATGGGATGCGGGCGCGGGACTGGTGCCGGGTTCCGGTCGCTCCGTAGGGGGCTGCCCGGGCGCATCCATCCTCAGGTGCGCTCGCAGTTCGACCGGTATCAGATCGGGGCGATAGGCGACCAGCGCCACCGTGCTGAGCGCAACCAGGGTGGCGCACAGGATGAGGGCTGCAAGCAGATGGAAGAAACCGCTGATCACGGCATGGAAGGGCGATGGCGCGTGCATCGCCGCGGCGTTCGCCGGGGAGGTCCTGCCGCGGCGAAAGAGGATGAAGAGGGCTGCGCCAGCGATGGCGACGACCGCACCCACCGCTATCAGCATCCACGTGTCTGGCGTTGCGATCGAGGGGGCGGGAGCCTGACCGTCGTGGGATCTCGTTGCCGAAGGCCATGCAGCGATGCTAGTCGGAATCACCATCGCGATCAGCATCACGGCAAAGGGCCAGCCGAGGCCATCCCCAGCGGGCGCGGGGACGGTCGTCGCCGCTGCGGAGGCTCCAGTGGCGACCGGCGGAGCTGCGGGAGCGTTTGCCGCCCGCCCACGTCGCGTGAACTCCTGCTGACGGTGGCCCCATTGCTGCAAGCGTGTTCCCATGTCGTGGATCCTTCTGCGTCCGAGGTACAGGACCGCGGCGATGGGCATCAGCGCCCATGGGGAGTTGTCGTCCGCGGCGATCAGCAGCGGGATCATCGCGACTGCGGATAATTTCGCGGCCCATCCCCACTGCTCGTCGCCGCGCATCAGCCGCCATCCGCCCCAGGCGCAGATCGCTGCGGCGATCAGACAGGGAAGCATCATCCAGGCGCCGGCTGCTCCGTCGTGGCGATGCACGGCGGCTGCGATCGCGGCTCCCGCGACGAATACGGCGAGGAGCTGAAGGAGGATGCTGTCGCGGTGCGCCTCGTCCGGGCCAGGGGCTGATGTGGAGGGGATCGGATGTCCGCTGGCAATCCGATCCACGTCCGTCTGCACCTCGCTCGCCTGCTGATATCGCCGCTGCGGATCCTTCTCGAGCGCCTTCAGCACCACTTCGTCGAGGCGCACGTCGACGGCGACGCGCTTCGACGGCGGATCGAAGCGTCCAAGCGGGAGGCCGCCGGTGAGCATCTCGTAGAGCACGACTCCCAACGAATAGATGTCCGCGCGGTGGTCGACGTCGCGGCTGCGCTCGACCTGTTCCGGTGCCATGTAATGCACGGTGCCCATGACGTCGTGCGACGCGGTGAGTACCCGCTCCCCGGCATCGGTCGACATCAGCTTCGCCAATCCGAAGTCGGCGACCTTCACCCGCCCCTTGCGGTCCATCAGGATGTTTTCCGGCTTGATGTCGCGATGCACCACGCCTTCGTCGTGCGCGTATTGCAGCGCTTCGCACAATTGCGGTACGATCGCCAGCGCCTGCGCCGGGCTGAGCGCGCCAGTCGCCATCACCTGCCGCAGGTTGGCGCCGTCGACATGCTCCATGACGATCCAGCACCACTCGCCGGTCTGGCCGAAATCGTAGATGCTGACCAGATGCGGATGGTTGAGCCGCGCGAGCGCGCGCGCCTCACGCGCGAAACGCTCGACGAAGGCGGCGTCGCGTCCGAGATCCGGCGCCAAGACCTTGAGCGCGACCACGCGGTCGAGGTGCTTCTGCCGGGCGCGGTAGACCGCGCCCATGCCGCCCTGGCCGATGAGCTCCAGCACCTCGAGCTGCGGAAACGCCGCTGCAAGCTCGGCCGGGGCCGGGGGGACGAAGCGCTGTCGACCGGGGCCGCCGACGGTCGCGGTCACGCTCTCCGCTGTGGTC
>JACDEN010000788.1:739-2043 GCA_013816415.1 Planctomycetota bacterium | reverse complement strand
GGATGCCGCATCGCCGGAGCGAATCCACGCAGCGTGCTCTTCGGCGTGTACCGCTACCTGCGCGAGCTCGGTTTCCGGTGGATCCGTCCCGGCAGGCGCGGGGAGGTCAATCCGTCGAAACGGGTGCGCAATCCATTCCTGATCCGGCGCCGTATCGTCGAGCGCGCGTCGTACCGCTACCGCACCATCTGCATCGAAGGTGCCTGCTCGCGCGAGCACGTCCTCGACCTGATCGATTGGATGGGCAAGAACGGGATGAACGGCTATTTCCTCCAATTCGAGTACGGGACCTATTTCTTCAAACGCTGGTACGAGCATCGCGGCAATCCGCTGATCGCGCCAGAGCCGATCGATCCTGCTCGCGTGATCGCGATCGTCGCCGACCTCGAAGCCGCGATCGCCGACCGCGGCATGCGCTTCGAACGCATGGGGCACGGCTGGACCTGCGCCGCGCTGGGCATCTCCGGCGAAGGCGGCTGGGACAAGGACCAGGATCCGGTGCCCGCGGACAAGATCGACTGGCTCGCCGAGGTCGCCGGCAAGAAGGAGCTCTCCGGCGGCATCTCGCTGAACACCAACCTCGATTACAGCAATCCCACGGTGCGATCGGCGGTAGTCGACCCGATCGTTGCCTATGCGGGCGCGCATTCGCAGGTCGATCTGCTGCACTTCTGGCTCGCGGACGGCGCCAACAACCACGATGAACGGCCATCCAGCCGCGGCACGCGACCGGCGGATTTCTACGTCGACATGCTCAACGAGCTCGACGCCAAACTGACCGCGGCCGGCATCGCGACGCGCATCGTCTTCCTCATCTATGTCGATCTGCTGTGGGCCCCTGAGCGCTCGGTCATCGCCAATCCCGCGCGATTCACCCTGATGTTCGCGCCGATCACCCGCTCCTACACCTCATCCTTCTTCGCCGGCGCGAAGGACGGCGCCGCCGGGATGGCGCCGTACGTGCGCAACCAGCTGGTCTTTCCGCGCGATCCCGCGGTCAACCTCGCGTACCTGCGCGAGTGGCAGAAGCGGTTCCGCGGCGATGGCTTCGATTTCGACTATCACATGTGGTGGGGCGGCTACCACGACCTCGCGCACATGGCGCTGGCGAAGGTGCTGCACCAGGACATCCGCGGCTTGGCCGGCGCCGGCATGCACGGCTTCAACAGCTGCCAGGTCACGCGGCATTCATTCCCGCACAATCTGGTGATGGACGTCATGGCGCGCACGCTGTGGAACGCGAAGACGCCGTTCGCGCGCATCGTCGCCGACACCTTTCGGGACGCCTTCGGCCGCGACGGCGC
>JACDEN010000788.1:0-729 GCA_013816415.1 Planctomycetota bacterium | reverse complement strand
GCGCGGCGGTGGCGATCGAGCTGACCGCGCTGTCGCGTCTGGGCGCGCCATTCTTCGACGGCGTGCACATCCCCAAGCCGGAACCAGCGCGCATCGCCGCCGGACTGCGCAGCATCCCCAAGTTCAGCGCGCACCTCGAGCGGTTGCGCGCGTTGGCGAAGCGCAACCTCGCCAGATCCACGAGCGATGCGGTCGCGTGGTCGTGGCGTTACCTCAGCGAATACGCGGATCTCATGGAAGGCATGCTTCCCGGCTTCGCGGCATATCTGCGCATGGATCCCGCGACCGGCGCGCGTTTCGAGCCCGCTTTCCAGCGCCTGCGCCGCGCCGAAAAGCGCCTGCATCCGGCGCTCGACGTCAGCTCGCTGATCCAGGCGGTGGGCGCGTATGGACGCGAGGCTGCGGCGGCCTGCGCGGCGGCTTCCGCCAAGCCATGAGCGCTGGCCTGCCGAAATCGCTGTTCGCCACCGAGATCAGGTGTCCATCCGGCTGGCAGCTGCCCGCCCACCACCACGACGACCATCACGAGTCCGTGCTGGTGGTCGAAGGACGGGTCGAGACCCGGATGGAGGGAAGGCTGACGATCGCCTCGCCAGGGAGCATGAAATTCCATCCCCGGCGCATCGACCATTCGGAACGCGCCCTCGACGGTTCGCCGGTGAAGCTACTGCTGATCGCGTGGCGCGAGGCTCCGGGCACCGAGTACCTGGCGTGGCCGCACATCTCGAC
>JACDEN010000185.1 GCA_013816415.1 Planctomycetota bacterium | reverse complement strand
GCCTCGATCTCCTCGACGCCGGCGAGGGTCTTGTCGGGCAGGAGGAAGTACTGGATCATCGAGGAATCTATCAGGCGCCACTTCCCGTCGACCATGACCTCGGGGACGACGTGGTTGGTGACCGTCCATCCCCGGGCCTTCATGCCCAGGAAGCGGGCGAACGCCTGGGTATGCGACGCTGCGACGCCGCAGAACGAGTAGCCATAGACGTTGAACACCTTCATCGCATCGAGGACCAGACCCTCGTGCTGCAGGAATTCATAGGGCGGCGCGTCCTGATGCTGGTGCGTGACGATCGACTTCCAGATCGCCAGCGCCTTCTCGTGCTCGGACATCCCCTCGGTGATGTAGGACTTCTTCCAGGCCGCGAAACTCGAGACGTCGAGGACCTTGTCCGAGAGCACCTTCACGTGACTGACCACGCCCGGCTGATCCGCAGCCGAGGCGGAAAGCGCGGCGAGCGCGAGCACGGGAAGGAATGAGAGGGAGCGCACGACGGGTGACAGGGCGATGGTCATCGGAGTCCTCGGGGATCGGGAAGGATACACCCGGATGGCCGGGAGCGGTAGGTCATCGGATCAACGGGACCCTCAGCCAGGCGGTGACATCTGGTTTCGTTGAAACCGTTGGCTTTCACCGCTGTTCCCGTCGCAGAGGACCGGCCCCCCGTCTGTCGTCGATGATCTCGTGGCAGCGCAGGATGCACAGCACGCCTTGTTATCGTTTTCGATCACCTCGGCTTGTCCGCAGCAGGTCCTGGTCCATGATGCCCTGGCTGGCACCGATGGCGAAGCGCTACGATCTCCTCGACGACACGCTGCGCGACGGTCTCGCGGTGATCGTCCGCAAGCACAAGCCGCGGCAGGAATACCTGCGGCCGCCGACCCGGACCGGTATCGACCATTTCTATGCGGTCGTCGAAGGCGACCTGGAGTTCCATCACGGTGGGCGCTGGTGGCCCGCGCCTGCCCGGTCGCTGGTCCACCTCGCCAAGGACCGGGCGTACGGCATCCGCCAGAGACGCGGCCATGTCGGGCCGGTCCGGGTCGTCCTCTTGTACCTGCGGCCGCCGGGGTCGTGGACGCCGGCGTGGGGCGGAGTTCCGGTGCGTCTGCCGGAGACCTGGTGGCGACGTCTGGTCGACCTCGAAGCGGGCGCCGACTTCAACGCCTATGGCCGACGGGTGGTGCCGGTGCGGACGCTGACGAGATTCATGGATCGCATGACCGCCGCGGTCGCCTCCTTCGCAGCTGCCGACTCGGGTGCGCGACGGCGCCCCGGCACCGCCGCCGATTGGATGGACCTGTGGTCGCGCGCGCAGGACGTGGTCGCGGCGCAGGCCCAGGACGGATTGACCGTCGAGCAGCTCGCCGAGGCCATGCACGTGTCGACCATGCAGCTGCGGCGCATCTACCGTGCGGCGAGCGGCGCCTCGCCCAAGGCGGCATTGACCGCTTGGCGCATGGCGCGCGCCAGGAAGCTGCTGGCCTCGGGTAAAACCACCGCCGCGCAGGTGGCGCGCGCGGTCGGATTCGCGACCCCTCAGCGCTTCGCCGCGGCCTTCAAGGCCGCCTGCGGTGAAACACCGGGATCCTTCGCCTCCCGCGCGTGACCCCGAGCGCGCTTGCGTCCGCGCTTCGCACACGTCAGCATTCCTCCAACACGCAGGTCACCAGACAGGAAGACATCATGGGCACGCTCGCATGGGGAATCCTCGGCACCGGAACCATCGCCAAGACCTTCGCCAAAGGCCTCGCCGGATCCAAGACCGGCACGCTGGTCGCGGTCGGCAGCCGCACCCGCGCGTCCGCCGAGGAATTCGCCAAGTCCTTCGCGGGCATCCGCTGCCATGGCAGCTACGAGGCGCTGCTCGCTGATCCCGACGTGCTGGCGGTGTACATCTCGCTGCCGCACACCCTGCATGCACTGTGGACGATCCGCGCCGCTGAAGCGGGCAAGCACATCCTGTGCGAAAAGCCGCTGGGCGTGAACCACGCCGAAGCGATGGCGATGATCGAAGCCGCGCGCCGCCACGACGTGTTCCTGATGGAAGCGTTCATGTACCGCTGCCATCCCCAGACCGCGAAGCTGGTCGAACTGGTGGCGAAGAAGGCGGTCGGCGAGATCCGGCTCATCCATGCGCCGTTCGCCTTCGGCTCGAATCCGCCGGCGGAGCACCGCCTGGTGAACAATGCGCTCGCCGGTGGCGGCATCCTGGACGTCGGATGCTACCCGACCTCGTTGTCGCGCCTGGTGGCCGGCGCCGCGACCGGCCTGCCCTTCGCCGAACCGCTCGACGTCAAGGGGCTCGGCCAGATCGGACCCACGCGGGTCGACGAGTACGCGGCCGCGATCCTGTCGTTTCCCGGCGGCATCCTCGCCGAACTGGTGACCGGCGTGAAGCTGGCGCACGACAACATCGTACGCATCTATGGCACCGAGGGCGTGATCACCGTGCCATCGCCGTGGATCCCCAGCCGCGAAGGCGGCACCACTGCCATCACGGTGAAACGCCACGACCAGAAGGAGGCGCAGGAGATCGCGATCACCTCTGCGACCTGGCTCTATGCCCTCGAAGCCGACACCGTGGCCGAGCACCTGGCGAAGCGGCAGTCGCCGACCATGAGCTGGGACGATTCGCTGGGCAATATGCGCACCCTCGACCGCTGGCGCGAAGCGGTCGGCCTGGTCTATGACCTCGAAAAGCCCGAGAACGGCAGGCTCCCGTTCCATGGACGGCCTTTGGCGGTGCAGAAGCCCAACGACATGCGCTATGGGAAGATCCCAGGGGTCTCCAAGCAGGTCTCGCGGCTGGTGATGGGCGTGGACAACCAGAACACCATGCCGCACGCGGCGGCGATGTTCGACGATTTCTTCGAACGAGGCGGGACCTGCTTCGACACCGCGCACGTGTACGGGCCCACGCGGGAAAAGCTGCTCGGCCAATGGATGGCCAACCGCGGCGTGCGCGAACAGGTGACGGTCATCGTCAAGGGCGCGCATACTCCGCAGTGCAACCCGAAGGATCTGGACGCGCAGCTCGAGCGCAGCCTCGGGCATCTGCAGACGGGATACGCGGACATCTACATGATGCACCGCGACAATCTGGACATCCCCGCGTCCGAATTCGTCGACTGCCTGAACCGCCACATCGCAGCGGGGCGGGTGTGCGCCTACGGTGGATCGAACTGGTCGATCGCGCGCGTCGAGCAGGCGAACGCCTACGCCCGCGCCAAGGGCCTGGTCGGGTTCAGCGTGCTGAGCAACAACTTCAGCCTCGCGCGCATGGTCGAGGCGCCGTGGGCCGGCTGCGTCGCCGCCTCGGATCCGACCTCGCGCGATTGGCTGCGCACGCACGACGTGGCGCTCTTGGCGTGGTCGAGCCAGGCGCGCGGGTTCTTCACCGAGCGCGCGCACCCGGGGAACACCAGCGATGCCGAACTCACCCGCTGCTGGTACAGCCCCGACAACTTCCAGCGCAAGGAACGTGTCGAACAGCTGGCGAAGAAGCTCGGCGTTCTGCCGATCAACGTGGCTCTCGCCTACGTCCTGTGCCAACCCTTCGCTACCTATGCCCTGGTCGGTCCGAGGGTGCTGTCCGAAACGCGCACCACCTGGCCGGGCCTCACCATCGCTTTGAGCCCCGACCAACTCCAGTGGCTGAATCTCGAAAGGGACCGGCCAGCCTAAGGCTCTCGAGAGGAGCCGCGACAAAGCCCGCGGGGTAGGCCCGGGGGCCGTAGGGCGAAGCCTGGCGCAGTCCCCAAACTCCCGCGACCCTTTGTCGCCCAATATTCCGGCGGAACGCCAGGATGTTTGCGTGATGGTTTAGAACAGCCGTTGTCCGTTATCGGCAAGAAAACAGCCGTTGTCAGTGAGAGGGAGAGCAGAACGAAGGTTGGTGATCTCGAGAGCAGAAAGGATTACGCATGCCATCCGCTGGCCGAAGATCCGTTCTGCATTTCTATCCGCTAACGGCTGTCCTCTTGCCGATAACGGACAACGGCTGTTCTACTATCGAGCCGCGACAAAGCCCGGGGGGTAGGCCCGGAGGGCCGTAGGGGCGAAGCCCCTGTGAAAAAAGCTCAGCCTTTTTTGCGGTTCTGGAGCAGGCTCTCGAGTTCGGCGTTCTTCTTGCGCAGGTGCTGGATCGCGCGCTGTAGGAATTTTGGCGCCAGTTCGACCGAGCACAGTTCGTAATACTTCTCGAGATCGGCATCCTTGAGGCCGAGCGCCTTCGCCCATTCGTCGACCTTCTGCATCGGCAGCATCTTCTTCTGATTGAGCACGTTCGACACGAATGAGTTCCCGGAATAGCCGAGGCGGTACGACAGTTCGCGGATGGTCATCTTGCGGATGGCCATGCTCTTGCGGATGAAAGTGGCGAGGCGCTCCATCGCATCAGCTCGCGCATGCTTGAAGTTCGAGGATGACGCCATGGCTGCTATGCCCCCAGAGTCGGGATCGTGCCGGTGCCATCGCGACTCGCGTGACCACTCCCCTGACCAATAAACAAAAAGATGAGTGCAGGATAACCTCGCGATCGTCGATTCAGACCACAACTTAGAAGGCCTGAGACATGGATAACACAACAAGCGATACAGCTGACTGGACCCCCGTGGAATCTTTAGTCATAAGGTATTATTTTATATATACTTACGTGTCATGTGAATGACTGTCGTCCACTGGTGACTTTCGCTCTCCCTGTGGTTAAGTCCGCCAGAAGGAGCGTCCGATCCCTACCTCCTTTGCCTTGAGCGACTACGTAACTAATCGGCACGTCGACCCGGATCTGGATCCCGAACTCGGCTTTGGCTCCTCGATGAGCCCTCGAGGCGTCCGAGCTTCCTTGCGCGAGAGGTCGCGTCGCGAGACTCCTGATTCCCCCCGCGAGGCAGCATGGCCACCCTGTGGCAACCCGGCGGGAGCGCGATCCGCCGCGGCATCCGCATCTCGTTGCTCGAAGCGATCATGGCCGGTTCCATGTTCGCCGCGACCGAGACGTGGCTGGTCCCCCTGCTGCAGCAGCGACTCGGGGCGGCCGCGTATATCATCGGCGTGCTCACCGTCATTTCGCAGCTCGGCGTGGTCTCGCTCGGCGTCCTCGCGCGGCCGGTGATCCTGTGGATCGGCGGCTACAGCCAGGCCACCATCTTCACCTGCTGGGTGCAGGTCGTCTCGCTGCTCGGATTGAGCCTGCCCTTGTACTATCCGAACGCCGACTGGGCGGTGCCCGTGGCGGTCTCGCTGTCGATCCTGCATGGACTCGCGGGCGCGATCATGGCTCCGGCATGGCTCGCCTGGATGGGGGACCTCGTCCCGCGCCCGATGATGGCCCGCTACCTGGCATGGCGGTGGCGCATCTTCGCGCCGACCAAACTGGTGTTCGGCCTGGTGTTCGCCCTCGCGGTGACCCACTGGCCGGCGAGCCAGGGGCCGTATGGTTTCCAGATCGTGCTGCTGATCGCGGCGGTCGGTCGCCTGGCCTCGATCTGGCTGCTGATGCGGCAGCACGTTCCCAAGCCGCGGCCGACCCTGCGGGGTCCGGAATCCCTCCGCGGCAGTCCGGCCATGGTGTCGCTGTGGGCGTTCGTGCGGACCATGCACCGCACCGACATCGGGCGCATGACCATGGTCCTGACCGCCCTGAGTTTCGGCGTGCTGATCGCGGGGCCGTTCTTCATGTCATACATGCTCGAGCCGAGGCCGATCGGGCTCGAGCTGGATGAGGTCACCTACTGGTGGCTGGTCAACACCGGCACGGTGACGCGCTTCGTGATGGTCGCGATCATGGGCCACATGGTCGGACTCTATGGAGCCTCGGCGCTGCTGCGGGTCGCGGTGATCGGCGTCACCGTGGTGCCAGCGGTGTGGGCATGGACGACCAACATCTGGTGCCTGTTCGCGGTCGAGATCCTCAGCGGGACCAGCTGGTGCGCGATCGAGACCAGCGCCGGCGTGCTGCTGCTCTCATGCAACCGCGATCCCGCCCAACGGATGCGCCTGATCGGATACCATCAGGC
>JACDEN010000787.1 GCA_013816415.1 Planctomycetota bacterium | reverse complement strand
GGCACCCGCGCAGGCAAGGCTGCGCACGCCGGTACGCCGCGCGACGACCAGCGACGTGACGAGATGCGGGCGAACGGTCCTTGGCGGCCGCCGCCGACCGGTCCATACTCCCGTCCGGAGAAGCGTCATGACGACCTGCATCGCGCGCGGTTTCCAGGTCCTCCTGATGATCGCCCTGCTGGTCGCCGGCAGCCGCGCGCACGCCGCCGACTCCGCTGACATCGATCGCCTGAAGGGTGGCGGATCGAGCGTGGCCGCAGCGGCATCGTCGGACCACGCCCTGATCACCGATGCGTCCAACCGCCACGACCTGTCGCGCCTGCGCGGCCTGTCGCCGCTGGTCGGCCTCGCGCTGCTGGTGATCGCGCTGATCCCGCTGTTCTGCGGCTGGCGCTTCCTGCGCGTGGCCCTGGGACTCCTCGCCGGTTCCTTCGCCGCGCTGTGGACCTGGCAATACGGCATGCCGGTGTTCAACGGATTGTCGACCGACGCCGACACCGTCCGGCTGCTGCACATCGCCGGTTCGCTGGCGGCATTCGTCGCCGGCTTCGTCGTGGGCTGGATCCTCTACCAGATCCAGCTCGCCCTCGCCGGCGCGCTGCTCGGCATCATGGTCTTCTCGCTGCCGGGACTTTACCTCGACTGGCCCTGGCTGACGCTCGCCCTGATGGCCTTGGGCGCCGCCGTCGGCTTCATCGTCGGCTGGGTCGCCGCGCCGTACTGGGCCGCGCTGCAGACCGCGATCCTCGGCGGCTTCATGGTCCTGCAGGGGGTCGCGATCCTGACCCAGCAGTCATCCGACGACCTCATGCGCCTGCTCGCCTACAGCGTCGCCATCGCCGCCGCGGTGGTCGGCTTCATCTGCCAGTGCGTGTGGATCGCCCGCCACCGCCCCGCGTCTGCGCCCCCGGCTTCCGCGCATTGATTTTCTGGGGGCGAGAACGCCTTTGTGCCCGCCTGAAAGCCAGTACATGCATCGCGCACGTCACCTGGATCCGCCAGTTGTGCCCAGATGCAAGGCGCCCGAGCGCGAAGCCTACCCGAAGGGGTACGACGACGCGTGCTCGTGCACGCTAGAAGGAGGCAACGCAGCAGGTGGGCGCAAATGGCGGATCCAGGATCCAGGGGAAACACAGCAGCCCCCTCTTTTTGGGAGGGGGCTGCCGCCCGCGCACCCCTCAAGGTAAAGGCCGCGGGAGAAACTCGGGATGTGCCGGATTATACTCCAGCATCGCGCTCATGCATTGACGATTTCCCCGCCGTTCGGATGGAGCACCTGGCCGGTCATGTACGAAGCATCGCTCGACGCGAGAAACACGTAGCACGGCCCGACTTTCGCGGGTTCGCCCGCATGTCCCATCGGCGTCGTCGAGCCGAACTTTTCGACCTTCTCCGCCGGAAAGGTCGAGGGGATGAGGGGGGTCCAGATGGGCCCGGGCGCCACCGCGTTCACCCGCACGCCGTCCATCGCCAGGCTCTGCAAGAGCGACCGGGTGAAGGCGATGATCGCGCCCTTGGACGCGGAATAGTCGAGCAGCTCGGGACTGCCGCGGTAGGCGGTGACGGAGGTGGTGTTGATGATCGCGCCGCGCGCGGCGCGCAGGTACGGCAAGGAACGTCCGACGTCCGACGTCCGACGTCCGACGTCCGACGTCGGATCCGACTTCAGACTTCAGACAGCTGACGTCCGACAACATGGGGAGGGTCTCATTTTTTTCTGTGGCAGTTCGACGTCGGACGTCGGACGTTTCACGTCGCACATTCCCTCACACCGTCGGAATCCCCGCTGCACGCGCGGTTCCCATCGCACGCGCATGCCACCTCCACGCTTCCTCCAGCGCGTGCTCGTGCGTCCAGCCGAGGTGCGGCGCGATGGCCTGGGATACCGCGGTCACCTGCTGGCGGTCGAGGCGCGCGAGGATCGCCAGCGGAACGCGTCGGCGCAGCACGTCGTCGAGCGAGAGCGCCATCTCGGAGGTCACCGCGTGCACCGCTTCGCCCAGGCAGAAGGGGGCGTGCGCGCTGATGCGGCCGCACAGCACGGG
>JACDEN010000003.1 GCA_013816415.1 Planctomycetota bacterium | reverse complement strand
AGCCCGAGCAACCCGCTTCCCCAGTTCGAGCGCGGCGGCAATCGTCACGGCCGTGGAACGGGATCCGACCGTCTGGTGCATCTGACGAGGGTGCAGGGCCGCGAGGGAGAGCAGACCATCCTGGCGAAGAAGATGTTCTGCGAGCGCGAGAGGATCGCGCTTGCCCCGTAGGCCAATGACAAGTGCCAGCACTTCGGCATCAGATAGGTGAGCGACACCCGCCTGGTCGGCGTCCTCACGCAGGGCATCAACCGTACGACGGGGCGGCGACGAGCCTGACGCTTGGAAACCAACGGGCGCTTCGGTACACGAGGTCATCATTCGCCTTCCTCAATGGGTTCCTCTTGCTCGACGTACTCTTGTGCCGCCTCAGCCTGCGCTTGATACCATCCGACCGTTTCGAGCCGTAAGAGTCCGAGCGTCACCAACGCAGCTACGGGCCACCAAACGCACAGAAAGGGATGTAACTCCCTCATCATCCAGAACCACCCGAATCCAGTGCCGATAATGTAGCCGCCAGCCCAAGACGCGGCGGTATACCCGATTTTACGGAACCACCGACGCAAACCGCAGGCTGTGACAATATTCCAGGCGAAAATGTACGCCCAGCCGACTACCACGAACAAGATTGCGAGTTGAGCGGCGGACCATGCACGGCCGACGGCAGCTTCGGTTCTGGTCACGACGGGGATCGGTTCTTGATAGCTCACGATGTCCTGCCTTTCCACCGCTGCGCTCGACGCGCGCGATTGTGGTGCGATCGACGGCCATGAAGCCTGGACCTGAGATGATGAGTCAACCGACGGAACTCGGGCGACGTGCTCATCTCAAAGGCGATGAGGTCTACCTGCTCGGCGATCGGTACGTAGCCGCACGAGTCACGCTGCTTGCAAGCGGCGAGAGCGCGCCGCCCCGACGGCTTGCAGGCCGAGCCGATCACGGCCAACCGATAGTCGCCGAGATCATCAAGCGAGGTCGCGCCGACTCGGAAAAAGCCGCGCCAGGGACGCAGGGAGGCTGCCTGGTTGACCTTCCCATGCTGAACGACCTCACGGGCCAGACGAATGGCAACGCGGCTCTGAGCGTCACGATGCCGCACGTGGAGCTTGGCGCTTTCGGGGTCACGCATCGTCGCGCTCGATCTCCGTCAGGTGACGGCACATGATCGCCAGGCACTCGCGGAACCGGCTGAACTTCAGGTTCTCCCCCAGCCACCTGTCGAGAAAATAGAGAATCCGACTCTCATCGAGCCCCTCGGTCTCGGCAAGCTCGATGAGGGTATGGTACGGGCTCGACGACGTGAAGACCGACCGACAGATCGCCCAATGAATGTCGCTCGTCCCTTCGTCCGGCCCCAGGGACGCGGCATCCTGCACTATGTCCCGGGTATCGGGAATGGCACGGTACCCGTGCCTGACGTACTGGCCATCGCCTGAGTACACCCGCTTGTCGCTGCCGACGTAGAGGTCCTGGTCGCGGCTGATCCTCAGAACGCTGATGACCGCGCCTTCCCCCGTCACGAACAGGTCGGCAGTCGAGAGGTTCACGTTACGCATCTGCATCGGCCCCTTCCAAGCGGGCCGACGTTACGGGATGGAACACCACGAGTGCCTCGTGGAGCACATGCCGTTAGCCAGAGAATATCCCAGTCAAACCCTCATGAGGCTCAACCAGCGCGCCCTCGGCAATCGACCCAACTCCCGGCGCGGTCCTCGGAGGAGGACAACTAAGACTACACTATTTTGTTGGTAAGCGCAAGGCCATCTTGTTTGTTTTCCGGTTGTAGCCCTTTGCTCGGGGGCGATGCAGCCATTACCGCATTCTCCCGATCCATGATGGCATCGAGAATCGCGTTATGAATGGTGAACGATTCGTTATCCAGCCATCCATACTGGCCGTTTGTATTGACTTCCAGAAAGTGTGGAGCGACATCGCCGACGATGAAGTCGAGGCGACCGAACCGCAACCCCGCGTCTCCCATGAAGGCCACAACCGCGCTCTCCATGCCCCCAGGAAGCTCCCAACGCACCCACGTTGTGTCTTCCACGTTAATGGACGTTCGCCAATCGACTTGGTCAGGCCGCCGTGGGTGGTCGATGCGGAAGCCCATGACCTTGCCCGCAATGTATAGCACGGTGGCGTCGTGGATTCCTTCTGCCACATCCTGCACGAACCAGGGATGTGGGGCGGCAAGATGTGATGGATCGACGGCCCGAGTGAACAGGAAACCACCATCGTCTAGCAGTTGAGAGGCCAGGGACTTCACGACCCGCACGCCGGGTGGCCACGTCTGATTCCAGCCCACGGTCCAGCCGGGTACCGAGAAGTGCAGCTGGGCCAAGTCCATCTGCATCAGCTTGCCGAAGCGACGCTCGGCATCCGGCTCGACCAGCCGCAGAAGCCCACGAGCCATGCACCAGTTTGCCATCTCGCGCACCACATATTGCACTTGGGCTCGCGCCCAGGCGGATGTCGATGACGCATCGGCGTCGATGAACGGCTTGCGCCAGTAGCAGGCGGCTACCTCTGAGGATCGAAGGCACCGCCCGGTGCTGTCCGTGATGATAAACCCCTCGGGCTCCCACAAGAACGCGTAGTCGAGGTAACGATCCACGTTGAAACGGAACAGCTCCAGCGCACGCCGCCGGCACAACGCCGACAGGATGTCGCTGGAGCCGTCCATGCTGTTCGTCAGCAGTAGAAGCACTGGCTAGTCGTTGTGGTCGCTCTTGGAGTCGTTGGGCTTCCCGTGGCTATCGAAGGTCTGCAACGACTGGCTGGTGTGCTTCCCCGCGATCGGCGCGTCGGATTCGTGCCAACGCTGCTGCCGCGCTGGGTCGTAGTCGGGGATTTCGAGGCGTCGAGCAGCGGCGTGCTGGCCAAGATCAGACGGAACGAGTTGCATGGGCATGGGATTCCTTTCGGCCGGGATGGCGAGGATTGGTGAGGAGGCCAAGCGCGACTCTGCCAACAACCGTGTTGGTACGCAAGGGACTCGTCGGTGCTTACTCTGGCACGATGGAACCATTTGGCCCGATTCTGAAAAGCTTGATCAAACAACGCGGCATGACCATCACTGCGTTCTCCAAGGCTGCGGGTGTGAGCCGCAACATGGCGGACTTCGTGGTCAGGAACAAACGCCGACCACAACTCGACCAGCTTGGTGCATGGGCGGAAATCCTTGGTCTACGAGGTAACGAGCGCGATGAGTTTGTACTTGCGGGTAACTGGGTGCATACGCCCGAGTTGATTCGGAAGCGGCTGGCGGACCTGGAGGCCGAGGTCCAGCGGTTGAAGACGCGCACATCAAAGCCTGGGCGGAAGAAGCGGTAGCGGAACCAGCCGATTCCCATACTCGAACGAAGGCACGAGCCCTCTGGCTGGATCAACATCGCTCGGCCGCTACCGTCGTGCCATGCACCCCGTGCTCCACCAAGTTCTGGAAATCGAAGATCGGGTCCACCGCCTTGAGAAGTGCATCTTCAAGGTGATGCGTCGCCTACAAATGACCGGCGATCCCCGAGATCGTAATCTGCGGCGACGCATGACGGTCCAGCAGATGGCGATGCTGGAGTCTCGTGGTGTCAGGCAGATCGAGATCGCCGCGCGCGCCGGGGTCATGACGAGGCAGGTCCGGGCGCTGCTGAGTCGTGTGCGGCTTGGGAAGAATGGTCGGCCGCTGGGAAGTTGAAACTCACATGCCTACTCCCAGTGCTCACCGCCCTTGAACTGCGGCTTCAACCGGTAGCGGCCGAAGCAGGGCTTCTCGATCTCGGCAACAACCGATCGCGCGAGCGCCATGTCGGCCACGGGATCGACGTGGAAGATTAGGCTGTCGTGCATGTCGCCAGCGGCGAGTCGGTGGCCACCGATCCCGACGAGGCGATGCAACAGCTCCCACTTGCACAACTGGAGCGCCGTCTGCGCCCAGCGATTCGGGCGCTTGTACGGTTCACATTCGAGGTTGACCACGAACCCCTCAAACTCAGCAACACTCGTGCGGCTGATCTGATCTCGCCACGCGAGTACCGCCGGGTACGACTGCTCCATCTGGTGGACGACCGCATCTACCGCCGCTGGTGCGTAGGCGTCGTAGAGCCCGCTGCGTCCGGCTCCATAGATGTACTTGAGCACGATTTCCTTCGCCGCGTCGCGCTCGATGCCGCTGGTAGTGAACACACCGTAGGCATCTTCTTCGGGCACCGGGTAACCGCAGTGCTGGATAATCATGCTCCACTCGGCAGCCGTCCAATCAAACTGCAACACGCGGTGATCGGGATCGAGCGGTCGGATGAGCGCGCGATTGTCCGCGTGGATGTTCTGGTACGGCGCATAAGCGCGGTAGCTGATGGTGTTGGCGGCCTTGTATTGGTAGCGGACGGTATCACCGTCCGGGCCGATCAGCGTCCGATGGTACATCGCGCTGTAAAAGGAGGCGACACTCCGGCAGACAATGTCAGCGTGTTCCCCTTGCGCCGGAAGGTTACCGCAGGGATCGTCTGCGCACCAAGCGAACACGCGATCAACGATCGCGTCGTCGATTGCTTCGAGTTCATGAACCAGCACGAGGTAGGTGTCTACCGTCATTGACACCGTTCCGTGTTGGCGAGCGCGATGAATACGAGATGACAGATCAGCGACCGTCATGATAGGCAGCCGATATGCCGGGATCGACTGCGCACCATCAGAGATGGCGAGATGGAGCAGACCCTTTGTACGCTGCTCCTTCCAATGACCCTCCGCAATCTTGATACGCGAGAGGCTGGGCGTGGAAAGGCCGGACCAGATGGTGTTGATGGCCATCGGAGTCGTCAGGCGTTCAAAATGGTTTCACAAACGATGATGTAACGAGCCTGACCAATGCCCTTAATCTTAATCGGAACACCATACTCCGGCGGCTTGTTCGTGACTCCGATCAAATGGCCACCCTTATGGAGCACCTTGGCAACGCTCTTATGGTTAAGACCTTTGCAAATCTTCGTCTCGAAGATGCTGCACAGAATCATATAGCGCATCTGGCCATTGACTTCCTTCCTATATCCAGCGCGTTCTGAATGGCGATCGAGTCCTGCAAGGTCGAGACCGTTGTGGCACGCGCCAAGCAGCGGGAAATGCGCTTCTCCGTACCGCTCCAAATAGGTCTTCACGGTCTTCACGTAGGTGTCTTCCTCGCTGCTTCCATTACCGCGATTGATGAGCCAAGCCGTGAAGCAGACGCCGACAGCAGCCAACGCCTCGTCCGGTGCCCATCCGGTGATGCCCCACCACGTCGCCATCTCCCCGGCAGCGGCCACCATGGCGAAGCGACTCGCAACCCGCGCGACCTGCCGGTGTGAGCCGGGAGGGACGAAACGCGCAATGAAGGCGGCTTCGATGTTCTGGTAATATGCACGCACGTCCGTGATCGGCATGCGTGCGAGCCTTTCCACGAAGGCCGGGCCAGCCATGCCGTACCGCCGGCTTGCGGCATCGGCGATAGCCACCGCGTACTGCTTTCCGCGCTCGACCAAGTCGAGTCCATAAGAGACAGGAATCTGATCGAAAATGCCCATGCCAGCCCCAGCGTCACCGGGGATATCGGGACACCGCAGCTTGGCACCGGCGTCGAACACGCTGCCATGACGCTCGGCAACCGTGCCGAAACTGATCTCGCCGGAACTGAGACAGATGGTGGCCGACGCAGACACGGCCTGCATCGAACAATCAGAATGCTTCCGCAGCTTGCCCGTACCGTTGCCAATCATGTAAGCGATGCTCACCGCAGATGACGGCGTGATCTGCGCGACTTCCTCAAGGATCATGCAGCCGTCGTTATGCAGGGCAGCAAACCCCTCCATCCCGTTATCAGTGGCACGCCAGGCGTAGATTTTCCCCGGGCTACTCGACCACGTGCCCCAGACCGAAGCGGCAGCGATCTGGACCGTGTTCTTCCCGCAACCGCTGTCACCCAGCAGATTATAGATGGTGGACTCCCCGCCGATCCTGCGCAGCAACGCACCAGCGCAGGAGCACGAAATGCCGAACAGAAGACGCGAGTTGCCCCGGCACGCGATGGAAACTTCCGACCGCCACTCATCGAGCGTCCCGGCACGGGTGCTCGTCATAATCCTCGGTGCCGGATGTATGCGATAAGTCTCGGTCCCCGTAGGATTGATGGCGGTGTTCTCGCGGTCACCGACGACGTAGGTGTCGCCGACCCATCCCGGCTGGGAGATCGTCGTGAGGCGGTCCTTGGGGTTGACGCTCATCACATACTGCCGGAGCAAGTACGCCGATTCCTTGGTCTCCGAAAACTCGTAGCCCTCGCTCGCAAGAATGGTGAACAGTTCCTCAGTGCGGAACTCGGTGGAGCGGATGATGCGATTGTGCTCGGTGCCGTCGGGATCGGTGAACCGAAGCAGGTAAGCCCACTCCTGCTTGTCCCCACTACGCGCACGGGCGATGACCGACAGCGATGGCCCGAGCCGCTGGTCAACTTCCTCATCCTGCTGCGTCCCGTTGCTGCTATTCTTCGTTTTCGTGAAGATGCGATACAGGCCGTCGAGCCGATTCTCAAAGCGGGAGTCGCACGGCGATGCGTTGGCCCGCTGGACACGCCCTTGCTTCTTGCGCTCGGCGGCGATGGCCTTCTCGATCGCGTCCATCTCTTTCACACGCAGAAGCGATCGGAGCGGATTGAGAATCTGCAACGCCTCGGCGACATCACAGGTCGCCAGAAGGGCGGTGACCCGCAAGATGGGCGTCGAGGACGACTGCGCCTTCACCTGTTGCTCAAGTTCTTGGCGAAGGTGATCGACAACCGCCAACCGCGACCTCGGGTCCAGCGTTGGGAACGCATCGCGCAGCGCCTGGTCGCCGGCCTTGTCCCCCGCGATGGCGGCTTCGACCAGCACCTGCAACTGGGCACACGTCGGCGGGCTGGACTTGGCGGCCGAATGGCTCGTGGTCGAAGTTGGACCGGGTGCCTGAGCCGGCATCAAGCCAGGCGTCGGGTGAGGCTGCGGGGAAGTGGTGGTGCTCGACGTATCCATGCTAAGACGCTGAGCGGGCAGAGTATCGCCGACCTGCGTAGTCAGTTCCCGGTGCAGGTCTTCCATCGTGGGCTTCGGCGCAGGATCGCGCGCGGGAGCCGGGACCTCCATGTCCTCGGGAAGGGTGGCGGTCGAGCACTCAGAGGCGGTAGATACGGACATCGCCATTCTCCTGGCGTAGAGCGTGAGACCTCCCCCGTCGGAAGCGGGTGGAGGTCGTGTTCAGACCGGCTCATGCGGCCCGATGCGGATATATACTGGACCACGAGGGCGAATCTGCTCAGCGAACTTGTCGGGCCGCCCCTAAGAGGTTAGCAATGCGCTCCGAGCTCCAGCCATCAGCCACTGCGTCGGCTGCATCCCACTTGTCCCGGCTCGCAACCCCACGAGCAGTAGCGATTACCTGTGGCGAAATGATGACGACCTGGGCGGCGACCCCGTTGAGACGCTGTGCCATGCGTCGCATGGTGTCGTCGCCGGCATCATCGGCGTCCGCCCATAGCAACACCAAGCGCCCCCGTAGGCACGTGAGTTCGACCCGAGGGATGCCGTTCGCCGCCATCGGCCAGGTCGAGACGATCCACGGCGAGGGCATGATGGAGTCGATCACATCCGCCGACTTCTCACCCTCCACCAGTACGACCGGCGCGAGCGGATCGGCCATAAGCCGCTGCATGTTGTAGAGCGGCAACACGTCGGGGAACTTCTGACGCCAGACAACGGAACCGTTCCGCTGAGAACGCCATCGTGTGAAGGGCCGGTAATCCTTGTCGCCGTTTGGCAACCTAAACCGAACGATGAATAGCGCCCACTGGCCTTCGATAGAGTGGTATCCCCAGACCTCAACGTGCTCTCCGCACTCCGGGAACGTGATGTCCCAGATGTAGGGAAGCTCGCCGTCAGGAACGTATTCGCCCTCAAACGCAACCCTGGTCGAAAGCGGGAGTGCGATCGTGCCGGTCATCTTGGCAAACCGAGGATCGGTTGCTGGCGACCTCAGCCCGACCATGCCCGCAACGTTCGCCATTGCCTCGGCCATCGTCATGCCGAACAGGTAGACGGCGAGTCTGACGACGCCGCGACCTTTCCCGTGCGTGCTGTCCTTCCATAGAGTACAGGCATCATCATCCGCCACGTGAAGATGAAACCCGGGTTGATCATCGGCTCGGTAAGCGTTGCGTACTTCATACTCGCCATTGGAGACCAGCTCGCCGCCCGGCAGCCAATGAAGCACGATCTCATAGAAGAATGGACGCGCCGCAGTCTCGATGCTGGAAAGCTCATCATCAGCAGGGTGGCGAGACGGAGCCGGTCGAGAGTGGGCGCGTACCGCAGCGATGGCAGCCGCGATGGCTTTCGCTCGCAGGCGGTCCCGCACCATGATCTTGGTCTGGGCCATGAAACCGGGACAGAGCGGCACGCCCATGAGGTCCACCGAGGGCAGGTACTTGGTGATGATCTGGGCGTGGTGCATCCACGTGGGCAGGGGTGGCATAGACAGACCGTTCACAGGCGGTCCGGCATGAACGCTAAGAGCCATGGCTTGGAGCCGGGATGGTTCGATGCCAATGCCCAACATCACGCGCACGGACTCCAAGATGTCCCGAACCGGATCTTGAATAGAACAGAGACCACGCACCTGCCGGATTAACGCCGCCATGTCCGGGATCTGATCGGAACGCATGGCCGCGCTGATCATCACCTGGATCACTCGATCGGAGAAATCTTCGACTCGTAGCTCGGGGAGGATGAGACTGGCCCAAGATGCGTCGCGCAGTAGCGCGACAACACAGGCGGCTTCTTCTTCCCACGACTGGAAGACGGGACTGCAGTTCGAGTGTGACGATGATCGCTGTGCAGATGTCGTTGCAGGCGGAGGCGCGACTGAAATCATCGCTCCGCCGCCAACTCGGCGAGAGCGGAGGCGGGAACGAGTAGGCGGTGGCCGAGGCGGACGCCACGGAGACGGCCCTTCTCAATATAGCTCGAAATCGTGTCGGGCGTGACACGGAGCACCTTGGCAGCTTCTTCACGAAACAGGAAGCGTTCGACTGGGCACTCGGGGTTTGGGGTCTGAGCGGGAACGTGGGTCATGGGATACTCCGTCAGGTGGGACCAGACGGATATATGTAGCCCGAGACCGATCGAGACCTCGAATCTTGGCGACAGCGTTTCGCAGTGGGTTTGTAGTCGCTACAAGTCCGCTACAGAGGTTTTGTAGCAATAGAATGGACTGGGATGTCGTGGGTTAGGTTAGATTTACTGGCTCCTACAAAATCTGTAGGGGAAGGTACGGATGGTCGAGGTCCGATTTCCCTGTCCTGCATCCTTCCTCTGACTGGCAAGGTGAAGGAAAATACACAGACGG
The DNA here is from genome assembly GCA_013816415.1 of Planctomycetota bacterium. Lineage (GTDB taxonomy): Bacteria > Planctomycetota > UBA11346 > UBA11346 > UBA11346 > JACCZE01. The sequence continues at coordinate 12,006 of JACDEN010000003.1, read as the reverse complement.
CTCTCTCTATTCTTTGTAGTTTTGTAGTAGAGGGGATAAATCCGATATAAATGATGTGATGGCGACTACTTATTCGCTACAAACTTTCTGTATCGGCTTGTAGTTCATGTAGCAGCCCAGCGCGCCTACCGGATCGCCATTCCAACACCCAACGCCCCGTCAGCGGTGGAAAGTCGATGGGCTTCTGATGGTCTCTGCCCCGATCTTGCCGCAGCCACCGGACATAATCCGACGGCTGCGGCATCGCCTCGATCAGTCGATCATCCAGCCATGCAGATCAAGACGGGCTTGGAAGAAACCCTGGTAGAAAGAGGGCCAGCGGCGACGCGGCACCAGGGCCATCACCTTGGGGTAATGCTGCACCAGCCCGCCCATGACCTCTGCCATCGGTCCCGGAACGTGAGGACCCGGTTCCGAATCATCGAGGTACGGGATGAGAACGTGGTCGAGATCATCAATGATCTGGGACCACTCATCGTACTCGGCTTCATAGGGAACGAGGCGTTCAAGATGCTTGGCAAGATGCCAGCCAACATGCTCATAGCCAAGCTTTCCGCCTTGTGCTGCCTCGTGGCAACAGCCCAGCATGAAAGAAGGCGTGCCACGGAATACGAAAACCGTGGACGGGGTGGAACGGGAATGTGAAGTAGACATGCACGACTCCTGGTTCGACGCAGCATGCTGCGACGAAGGTTTGGAAACCTCCCGAGCGGGAACACCCCGCGCGGGACCATGCCATGCCTTGGTGCATGAGTGCCCATGGTGAGGCACTACGATGCAGACGGGTTAGCCAGCCTGGCGGTACCGCTTAGTCGCGTTTTAGCGGAAAGTATTTCACCATCACGAAAAATCCGATGGGTTCAAAAAACCTGTGTCGGATTCTATAATCTTCAATGTCGCTCGTTTAGCTTGGCTACGAGCAATGAGTTGTGACGACGACTTTGGCGGCCACGACCCTTCACTGACCTTCGGACGTTCGGATTCTGGTGGTTGGCGGCATGGTATTTGCCTCTCCGACCCTGCGCTCCCGGAACTTCTCCAGTGCGATGACCATACCTTGATCCAGCCTCGGTAAACCTTGTCAGCGACCTGGCGGTTGAACGCCTCCATTTCGGGATCGGTGATCTTCCCAGCCCCGTGATAGTCCTCGATGATTGTGTTGCGCACGCACACCGCGCTCATCACGAGCGCAAGGTTCTGGAGTCGAACTTCCTCGTCGGACATGGGCGAGGACCTTGTCCTCGATCTGCGAGATCGAAAATGCTTTTTTGCGATTACTGTTCGCGTGAGTGAAATCGCTGGGATTCGGTGGTGATAGGCGGGACAGATTCCTCAACTTCTCAGCCTCGCTTGATCCTTCGACCTCCTATGCCAATACTCGGCCATGAAGGAGTTCCCCATGAGCAACGTCAACAGCATCACCATCACCGCCATCCGGCCCAGAGCATCAGCGGACACGCGCCCTCTCGACTTCGGCCACGTCGTCGATCTTGCCGAGTCTATCGGCGCGCTCGGCCTTGTGCAGCCCATCGCTATCGACGCCTCGAAGCGACTCCTGGCTGGTTGCCATCGCTGGCATGCCTGCCAACTCGTCGCCATCGCAGATCCCGAGAAGCGTAAGAAGGTCTTCGCCAAGATGATCTCCGGGTCCAATCTACCCAATACCGAGGCGCTTGCCGTCCGAGTTGGCGAGATCGACCGCAGCGGCTGGAAGGAGCGCCATCTTGACAATCGGATTCCAGTGCGCGTCGTCAGCATCGACTCGGGAAAGCAGCAGGAGGCAGCACTCGCAGTCGAAATCGCCGAGAATGAGAAACGACGCGATTACACGGTCGATGAGATCCAGGCTCTGGCGAAGCGGTTGCTCAAAGCCGGATACGTCCAGCGGGACGGTGGACGACCGAAGATTGGCGAGAAGGCACTCAGGCCGATGATCGCGTCAGTCATCGGAAAAAGTGAACGTCAGATCCGCAGACTCCTGCAAGGCAAGCGATCGGACGTTACCCGGCCGCATGGCCGAGTTCTCGCCCGCAAGAGTACCCGGCCACATGTCCAAGTTCGGACCTGGAAGCACGCCGTCGGCGGCTTGAAGCGCGCGGTCGTCGCGTGCCGCTCCATCGGCAAGGGGAACCTCAAGGCCAAGCAGTTGCTGGTACTACTCGATCGCGTGGAGCGCATGTTGAAGGCCGCGTAGGCGACCAGCCTCCATCGGAATCGGTGGAGGCGTTCTCGGCGATGGACGTGTTGAGAAATGTTCCTCCCTATCCCGATGACAACGGCGTTGGTGACCAGCTTGAAATACGGGCGACGCAGGGCGCTGGCGTGGCCGTTGGCCGAGGATCGCGGGTGTCGGGCACCATGAGATCATGACGGGCTTGAAGGGCGCAGAACGCCGGGGATCGTCCGCTGTAGGGAGACGATCCAACCTATTCCCAGTTGCCCACCGAACCTCTCCGCCGACCATCCCGCCGTGGCCAAGCCCGCCCCTCCCACCTATGAACTCCGCGTCACCCTCGACCACGTCGAGCCGCCGATCTGGCGCACGTTCCTCATCCCCGCCGACGCCGGCCTGGACGACTACACCACGTCCTCCAGGTGGTCATGGGCTGGACCAACTCACACCTGCACGAGTTCATCAAAGGCCGCTCGCGGTACGGGGTTCCCGATCCCGAGGGCGACGACTTCGGCGCGAAGATCCACCCCGAGCACGAGCACGGCGTCGCCGAGTTGCTGACGAAGCCCAAGCAGAAGATCACCTACTCCTACGACTTCGGCGACGGCTGGGAGCACACCGTCACGCTGGTGGCGATCCATCCAGCGACGATCCCAGCCCCAAAGTGCCTCGATGGAGCCCGCGCGTGCCCACCCGATGACTGTGGCGGTCCTGGCGGCTATGAAGACCTACTGCGCGTGATCGGCGACAAGTCCGACCCCGAGCACCGGTCGATGCTGAAATGGCTCAAGTCCATGACGCCGAAGGGTCACGATCCCGAGGTCTTCCCAATCGCCGATGTGAACAAGCAGTTGGCCAAGGGGCTCGATCTGCTGGCCAAGGAGTTCGGGGCGGCGGAGGACGGGGCGTGGGGCGATGTGATGGGCGATGGACCGGATGAGCCGAAGGTCATTCAGTTTCCGGGGCCGGGGCCGGAGAAGAACTGATCGGGACGATCACGGGTTCCGACCCAGCATCTCCCCCACCCGCCGAACGTCACGAGACGATCCCAGCATCTCCCCCACCCGCCGCAAGACACGCAGTTCTACCACCGCGCCCAACGTCACGAGACCCTGCCGATCTTGCCCAGCATGCACGACTTCCTGACCCACGCCAAGTCCTCGTAGGGCGGTGTCCAGTGGACCTGCCAGCCCGCGTCCTTGAGCATGGATTCCATCTCGGATGGGATGTGCCTTCCTCGGAAGTTCAATCTCTACGGCACCGCGGGCGCGGCAGCGCCTTTTGCCTTTTCTTTCTTCTCCTGTGACTCAATAAATACATCAGAGCGAAGAATGACAAGATTAGCCATCAAGGCGTCCTTGACCTCTGTTCCCGCACCCAGCTCAATTTTTTGCAATTTTTTCGCAGCAGGCGATTTATAAAATTCAGTTATTTTTATAATTTCATCTTCGCTCAGCAGTTTGCATACAACCTCGGCATAGCTCTCTTTCACCAGAGTAACATCGATGCGTCGCCTCATCTCTGCTTCGGTCGGCGCATCGACAGCATAATCACGCTTAGTTTCTGTGATAAACTGATCTCGGATTTTCGGAAGGGTCACCTCCCACTTCGCCAAGATTCCCGATTCCTCTATCATCTGCTTTGCCAGATCCATCTTCTCCGCGGCTGTACATAAACTCGAAAATAGCACCGCAATTATGAGAAAGGAAGCCTTCACGTGAATCTCCATAATAACGATGGCAATGAAATGGTCCTGAGTCGGGTGGGTATCGCTAGGAAATTTTCAGCCCGACTGCCGGGTGCTTCAAAATGGCCGTAGAAAATCCTAACAGGTCTGGCTTGGACTGCACCACTTGCTCCAACGACAAGCGCCTGCCATTGCCAAACTTGAAAATACTGCCAGCGCCTTGCGCAATAACTCCAGTAACTTTTCGTTCAAGAATCTGATTTACTCCAAGATCAGCTATGGGCTTCCCTTCTACTACATCTCCGAACTTTCTGACGAAGTCATCTGTAAGGTCACGGCCCTTCGTAAGGGCCGTGTCGTATTGGTAATCCTCATGCGTAATGAGGATAGAGTTCGAATCATGTGTCGCCACAAACAGCAAAATCGCCCTGATGGTTTTTACATCTGACTTGACCGCATTAACCCCGAAAGCGCCTATCCTGCCTACTGAAATGAACTCGCCTGCGTTCTGGTCTAATACGTAGAAGTTTTGGGACATGGTCTTCCTTCGGTTAATTATCTATTTTCGTCCAGGGTATTCCCTGAGACTTTAACCAGTCGGTAAGCTTCGGGGGGAGATCGAAGTTCGTCACCAACTCAATGGTCTGGTTCCTGCTTTCGGCAATCTTTTTCTGGTTTCCTAATTGAATTATTTCGTCGTTAACAAATGCGTGATTATCAGTTAGCGCCGGCCCTAGTGGCGACCTGTGTTTTACCTCCATCCATCTGTTTCCCACCAGACAGTCGACATCAGTCAATGGATTTCCGGTTACCGGGTCCATTATAATTTCTCCACCTGTTCCTCCTAGTTTCTGACGCATCCAGCTTTCAAAGCCGGGTCCAGTGGTGCCTGCGGGAACGCGCTCCCCATTCAATACTCCCTTGATGGTTTCCCTGTAGGTATTTTGGAGCACGTCCCAAGACATCTTCGGCATGCGAGCGCGAACTGTTCCTCCGGCACGAACCAAGTCGGTTGCATCTCGATCTGCAACATGCTGAACTACTGTAAATACTCGCTCGCACTCACGCGGCGCTGCATTATGGACCCACACGCCCTGACTGCCAACGAAGTAGGTATGGAAGACCTCAACCTCAAAATTGTAGGTCGTGAAGGATTGACCATCTGGTACCGCTTCGACTTCGGTGCGCATAACGATTGCCGAATCGCCATCGGCAAGCAGGACGTGTTCGCCCGACCGCAAATCCTCCGCCGGTACGAAGTCGTTCTGCTCGATGACCCAGAACGGATGGGTGCCGGTGCAAGTAAGCGCTAATGTCGCAGACTCTGAAAGGTCGTCGCTGCCCTCGCTGTTCGTCGTGGAGGACGAGATCGAGGAAGTTGGCTCCGGGTGACATGCACCGATGACCACTTTATAGAGGGTTGTCGGGTGCGTGACGAATGTCGCCGCGACACGCTGGAACCGCTGAATGCCGGTGCGCGGGTCGCGCGATAGGACATGGTCTCCCGTGTGGATGGTCTCGATTGCCAGCAAGCCGTGGTCGGTGTGGACCGGGGTTCCCGCAACAAAGCACATCTTGGTCGTAGTGAGTTTTTCAATAAACGCGACGCAGCGAGCAAGAGCCGCATCGAGTTCGATCGTCTTTCCAAGCGCCTTCAACCGTTGGTACCACTTCGCCGCCTGGATTGCGGAAATGATCGAGCGCATAATGCGCGCCTTGCCGAGAACTTCGAGCTTACCGGCCTTGGCGATCGGGAGGACAATCGCCGCACACTCAAACATGACTCGGCCGAAAATCTCTCCTTGCTCTCTTGAATTGTTGATCGCTCCATAGGCACGGAACATCTCATTCATGACCTCCGATCCCATCTCGAACAGAGCACTGTATTCCATGCCGATGTTCTTCAATTTTTCGCTGTCACCCGTGATGTAGGCGATCTCAAACTCCAACTGGCGCGCGTTCAGAGCCTTGATGACCGCAGTGACGACCCTAGCTGTTTCGGATGTCACCCTGTAAGTCTCAAGCATACGATCGCCTGCAAGCTGACCGGCTTGGGCACCAAACTCCCCAATCGGACCAGGGAAGACACGCAATACCGACAGCAGATTGAGGTCGATCGTGACCGCGCATTCGGCGATCAACTGACCCGTCGATGTAACTAAGTTGACTCCTGCGTCGCAGAAGCCTTTCCCGAAGCCCTCCAAAAATGCTAAGGTACCCTGGTCGGCATTCTGATCTTCCTTTCCGTCCTCGACCCCCTTGGTGCCGTTCCCATTGCTCTCTTGTGGAGGCAACAACATCAGCGTCTCACGCTCGTCGCCACCCGGCGTGGCCATGTAGTACACGCCGTTCTGCTTGATGAGCTTCCGTTCTCCCGACCGCGTCGGCAGCACGAAGTCGGCCTTGCCGATGATTTCCTCGGGACCCTCCACGGCGATTGCCAACAGGTGGAAGTCTTCGGAATCATCCTGTTGTGTCTTCTCGGCGTAGGTCGCGTGGTAAGTGACGTTCAGGGCGGCATTGATGTCCGATGGTGATGTTGGAGCGTTGCTGATGTTCGTGCTGGCGAACATGGAGGTAGAAGCGCCGCTTTCGAGCGCGTCGATGCCGTAGTCCGTGATCCCAAGCGACGTGCTCGTGACCTTCGCCGCGATTCCGGTGACCGACGCCCCTGCGATGGGCACCGCGTTCAGCTTGACCACGAGACTGCCGCTCGTGTTACTCAGGGTCGTGCCAGAACGGGTCACGGTGTCAGCGATGGGCGATCCTGCCCCGCGACGGAGTTGAACCGCGATCGGCGCGTCCCATCCCGCTGAGGCATCGAGGCTGATCTGGTAGTAGTCGGCCGAGAAGATGTTCTGTCCGGCCGTCACTCGGCGAAAGGTCAGCGACCGCGATTGGTACAGGGAGGAAGGCGCGTCGATTACCACGGCGAACACGTCGCTCGTACCTGCCAGTGCGCTCGTCAACGCGGCTGAGTCGATCTTCGCGGTGATCCCCTGGCCTTGCAGCGTCACATCCGTTCCGGCCACCTTGGTCAACGAGGCCAGTGATGTGGTCGATCTGGTGACGAGGCTCGTGAGCTGGGCCGCTACCGCCGCACCCTGGTCGAGGGCCGCAAGATTGCCCGCACTGGTGAAGTCGAGGCTCGCCGTGATCGGCTGCTGGTACGTCTGGAAGCCGCCGGGCGCGTTAGATGGCGGATCGGATTGACCGCTCGGCCGCACCTCGATGGCGAACTCCGAGTAGCCGATCTTGCCGAACACCTTGTCCTTGGCGACGACGCGGACGGAGTGCGGTCCCGGCTTCAACGCACTCACCGCCACGCTGCCGTTGTAGGAGCCGCTGTAGGGATACTTCCTCGGCAACGAGCCCGAGCCCTTAGTGGAGTTGACGGAGAGCGTTCCGATGGGAGTCTGGCCAAGGTCTAGGAAGACCTCGACTCGGTCGATTGTGCCCTGAGCGCCTGCCGTGATGTCGCAGACCCCCGACGTGAGGCTGCCAGCGACGTTCACGTACCCATCCACAGTGGTCACTGTCTGCGAGCCGATCGAGAAGCTCGACGAGCTAACCTGCACGACTGGATTCGGGGCAGAGGATGGGATTTTTCGGTCTATCACGTCCGCAAGGCTTCCTGACTGGTCGTACTCCTGAATCTTGGTCTTGTAGACCGCCAGCGCCCCCTTCATCCGATGCGCCCCATTCGCCCCCGCCGTGAGCTGCGACAACTCATCCGAGTAGGCTTTCACCGCCCCACACTTCACATCCACATCAAAAATCTCCGCCCCCACCCCACTCCCCGCCTCGATCTCCATCACCACCTTCTCCTTCCCATTCTCGACCACCATATACTGCTCGACGATCGCGATCTTCCACTTTCGCGCATCGGCATCCGTCGACGCCGCATAGGCACCATGCGTCATCGTCACATCCGCGCCGTCTGCAGTGAGGAAATGCACATAGTCGCCCGTCGCCGCGTCGAAATCCTTCTCTTCGAAAGTTGCGTCCAGGAAGGCCGCCTCGAAGGTGATGGTCGTTCGATTTCCCGTCGCGATCACGTCAGGTGACAGTTTCACCACCGAGATCGGCACCGATGCGCCCGCATCGAATTGACCATAGTTGAGTCTGCAGTTGATCGAGCACGTGACGGTGCCCGCGCCTGGCAGGATCGCGCGGCTTCCCGATCGTGCGATCGCGACATCACCGGCATAGCCATCGCCCCCCGCTGACGTCGCGGGTGCGCTCTGGCCGTTGATCTTGACCAGCGGCGAAAACACTTCATTCGCAGTCAACGCGTGCGGTATCGCATCGTTGTGAGCCTCCACGTGCACCACCGACGGAACCAGTGGGTTCGCCCACGACGGAGGCACGGTGACCACGCGCGGTCCGCCGCTCGAGGTGCCGGCGATTCCGGCGATATAGAAGTTCACCTCGGTGTAGGATGACAGCGGATCCGGACGCAGCGGGCTGCCATCGGGTCTCACGATGAGGACTCCGGCAGGACCGGGAATCGTATACGTCGTGCCCGTCGCCGATGGGCTCGGCGGGCCGCCCGGAAACGTGGGGACCATCCGTCCAATCCAGTACCGATCATTTTGATGTCCGCCCAACGAAGCACCGTATAGCTGGGGAAAACCATAAGAGGTGTCCGTATCTCCACTGCGCGTCCAGGTGATCGTCGGAGACTGCGGCGCACTCAGATTGCCTGCGGCATCCAATTGCAGGATGCTGAGACCCAGAGAGGCCGGCACATCCTGTCCCCCCAGGGAAAGCGGCGATGGGAGACCAGTGGCGCCCAGGTATTTGAGCCGGTTCACCTTCAGGGTGCTCGTTTTCCACGCCTGGACACCTCCCCAATAGAACGGTTCGCCGCGGAACGGATTGTTTCTCGAGGTCAGGAAACTCGTCACGGCGGGTGTCACATCCACGAGCAGCAAGGACTGATCAGCATCCATCACGTTCCCGCACCGGTCCTCGATATGCGTGACGAGCGCGTACTGCCCCGCCGTGATACCGGCGAAGCCGCTGATGGTGATCACCGGATCCACCGCACCCGCAGCCGGCGGCGTCACCGTCAGCGTGACGAGCGTCCCTGAAATGGTCGGACGCGCCTTCGCCGTGGAGGCCACCCCGGTGCGCAGCCCACTCGCATCGGTGATCAGACCATCGATGATGAGGCCTGCCCGCGCATAGGCGTAGATACCGCGATAATGGCGGAGATCCCTGTTCGGGTATCCTCCACCGGTCTCGGTATTGGCGTTCAGATACACGTTGCGGCCGGTCGAGATCGGCGGGAGGAATTCCGGGACATCGGCCACCTGCCACGTCGCCGATGGCGTCCGCAGGCTGATGCTCGGGATGGTCCGATCGACGAGGACGCGCACGGGATCGGAACTGCGCGCGGCGGTGGCGGTGCCATCCGCATTCGCTGCCGTGGCCGTCGCGGTGAGCGTCCACAGGCTTTCATCGGGCAGCGGAATCGTCCCGACGCCGCCGGCGAGGGTGACCGAGGTGCCGTCGCTCAGATCCACGACGATGCTGCTGAGCGTGCCCTCGGTCACATCCGCCGACGCCGACACGGTGATGCTCGCCGCCTTGGTGAAGCTCGTCGTCTGACCATCGAGCTGACCCACCTGATCGCCGGTCAAGCCTGCGGTGATGGTGAGCGTCACCGGCCCGATCGTCGGCGGCACGACGGGGTCGCCGACGTCCGTCCCGCCGGTCCCGCTTCCGGCGACGATGCGGATCTGGAAAGTGCTGGCGGCACTGGCATCGACTCCGCCATTCGCGGTGCCCCCATTGTCATGCAGGACGACGCTGATCGAGGCGGTGCCGATGGCGGACGGGGTGTACGTCAAGGTTCCATTGGAGGCGATGGCTGGTGGCACAGCGAACAATGCGGCATCAGGTGTCGTCACCACGAAATCCACCACCTGTCCCGCTTCGTTCGGCCCTGCCGATATGCCGGTCGCCCAGCCAGCCGCGCTCTGTGCGCCAGCGCTGGCACCGACGGACTGGTTGGTACCGATGATGAACGACGGCGCGTCATTGACCGAGGTCACGGTGATGCTCGCTGATTGCGCGGCGCTCGCATCGAGGCCGCCATTCGCCACGCCGCCATCATCATGCGCCACCACCGAGATCGTCGCCACGCCATGCGCATTCGTTGCCGGCCTGTAGCTGAGGGTGCCATTCGGCGCCACCGCCGGCGCCACCGCGAACAACGCGCCGTTGGTGGTGGTCACGGTGAAGGTCACCGTCTGGCTGCCTTCGTTCGCAGGACCGGCCGATACCGCGGTCGACCAGGCCGCCACGGTCTGGGCGCCGGCATCCTCGAGCACGGTCTGGTCCGCGCCCCTGGTGAAGGAGGGCGCATCGTTGATACCGCCGACGGTGATGGTCGCGGTCTGCGCGGCGCTGGCGTCCACGCCTGCGTTGGCGATGCCGCCATCATCATGGGCGGTCACCGCGATCGTCGCCACGCCCGTCGCGTCGGGGGCGGTGGTATAGCTGAGGACCCCGGTCGCGGATACGGTGGGCAACACCGCGAACAGCGCGTCGTTGTCGGTGGTCACGCTGAAGGTGACGACCTGGCCCGATTCATTCGCCGGGCCGCTCGCGATCGCAGTCGCCCAACCGCTGACGCTCTGCGCGCCCGCGTCTTCGAGCACCGTCTGATCCGCGCCCTTGGCGAACGACGGCGCGTCGTTGACCGCCGTCACCGTGATGGTCGCCGACTGCGCTGCGCTCGCCGCAACACCGCCATTCGCCTCGCCGCCGGAATCATTGGCGACGACCGAGATCGACGCCACCCCATTGGCATCCGCCACCAGCGCATAGCTCAGCACCCCTGCCGCCGACACCGCCGGCTGCGCCGAAAACAGCGCGGCGTTATCCGTGGTCACCGCGTACGACACCACCTGCACGGCTTCATCCGCCGGACCGGCAGAAATCGCCGTCGCCCAACCGCTGACGCTCTGCGCGCCCGCATCTTCGAGCACCGACTGGTTCGCGCCCATGGTGAATGATGGTGCGTCGTTGACCGCCGTCACCGTGATCGTCGCCCTCTGCGCCGCGCTCGCCGCGATGCCGCCGTTCGCGACCCCTCCATCGTCATGAGCGATCACCGTGATCGTCGCCACACCGTTGGCGTCAACCGCTGGCGTATAGCTGAGCACACCGGCAGGCGACACCGTCGGCGCGTCCGCGAACAACCCGGCGTTGTCGGTGGTGACGGTGAACGAGACGGATTGGGCCGATTCGTCGGCTGGACCCGACGCGATCGCCGTGGCCCAACCGCTGACCGTCTGCGCGCCAGCGTCCTCCAGCACAGTCTGATCCGCGCCCTTGGTGAACGACGGCGCGTCGTTCACCGCGGTGATGGTGATGGTGCCGCTGCGGGCGACGCTGGTGTCGGTTCCACCATCGGCCACCCCGCCGGAATCATGCGCCACCACGGTAATCACCGCGCTGCCGTTGGCGTCGGGGGCCGGGGTGAAGGTCAGCGTGCCGGCTGCATCGATCGCCGGCGCGACGCTGAATAGGTTCGAAGTCGAAGCGCTCACCGTGAAGCTGACGACCTGGCCGGTTTCGTTGGCGGGGCCCGCGCTGATGGCGCTGGCGTATCCGGCAACGGACGTGGCGGCGGCGTCCTCGACCGCGATTCGATCTCCGCCCAGCGTGAAGGTCGGCGCATCGTTCACCGGAGTGACCACGATCACGAAGGTCTGATCCAGACTGGTGTCGACGCCACCATTGGCGGTTCCGCCGTTGTCCTTCGCATTCACGGACACCACCGCGGTGCCGTAGGCGTTCGCCGCGGGCGTGAAGGTCAGCGTGCCGACCGACGACACGGCCGGTTGGATCGAGAACAGCGTCGGCGTGTCGACGCTGATCTGGAAGGTGACCGTCTGTCCGGCCTCGCTGGCCGGTCCAGCACTGATGGCGGTGGCCCAGCCGGAGACGGTACGCAGTCCAGAATCTTCGAGCGCGGTTTGGTCCGCGCCTTTGGTGAAGGCGGGCGGCTGATTGGCCGGCTGGTTGGCGATCACGTAGGACGCGACCAAGGAGGTGCTCTCGGTCCACCCGGTGCGGAATGCCCGCGCGGTGATGGTCGCACTGGATGCGAGATGGATCGGTCCGCTGG
>JACDEN010000786.1:1363-2053 GCA_013816415.1 Planctomycetota bacterium | reverse complement strand
ACTTAAGGCCGCTCGATGACGAGAGACTTCATCAGCGGCTTCTTCGCGCAGGTGATCTTCCACGATTCGTCGGCCTTGGTCGCGGTGTGCACGTCCTCTTTCGCCTGGCCGTCCTCCTCCCAGTGGTAGGTGACGGTGATCGGCGCGAGTCCCGCCTTGGGCTCGACGTAGTCGGCGTCGATGCGGAACGACCACAGGATCGCGTTGCTGGCCTTCTTGCCGGCGAAGCGTACGTGCGCCGAACGCGTTCCCTTGGGCGCGTCGACCGCGGTCCACGCGGTGCGGCCGGCTTCCTGCCACGGCGCCGATGCGACCTTGGTGAAGGTCTTGCCGTCATCGAACGACGCCTCGAGATCCCACGAATCCTTGTCGCTGGCGTTCTGGTAGTGGCAGCCGAAGCGCAGCCGGGTCATGTCGCCGGGGGTGGCGATTGGAACGGTGAGGCTTCCTTCAGCGCCTGAGACCGCGAGCGGCGAGCCGCTCAGACCCGCGACGAGCGGATGGAAATCGGTGAACAGAACCTGCTTCCCGACGTGGTCGGTGCGGGTGCTGGCTTCGACGGTGATCGTCCCTTCGGTGGAACCGGCTGAGAACGAGATCGCGTTGTCGCCGGCATCGAGCGCGGGAAGCGGACGCTGCGAGTGCTGGATGTCATGGCTGATCTTCAGCGCATCCACTCCGGTGCCCACT
>JACDEN010000786.1:0-1353 GCA_013816415.1 Planctomycetota bacterium | reverse complement strand
ACTCCCGACAGCTCGAACTTCAGGCGGTAATCGTAGCGGCGGAAGACCAGCGGCTTGAGATCGATGGTGGTCTCGCCGCTCTTGGTCAGATCGGCGACCGGCTTCCAGTCGAGGCCGTTGTTGTCCGAGAACGAGACGACCACGTGGCCGTCCTTGCCGACCGCCGCGGTCATCGCGAGCTGGCCGCCGAGGTAGACGTAGCTCGAGGGCATGCGCAGCACGAAGCTCGCTGGCTTGGCGGCGTCCTTGGCGTGCACCGCGGGCGCCTTGCCATCGGCTGAGGTCGTGCTGACATTGTCGATCGCGAACGCGGCATCCGCGAGCGAGCCGTCGGCCAGCGGCACCGCGTACTCGAGCGTGCCGTTGCCGACGCGGCCGGGCGCGAGGCTACCGAACGTGGCGTCGTAGCGGCTGAGGAACTTATCCTTGTCCTCCATGCAACCCGGACCGCCGCCTTCGCCCATGTTGACGTGCAGTCCCTTGTGGAACCAGTTGCGGGTCAGCCGTTCGCCTCGGCGCAGCTGCACGTTCACCTGATATCCCTGCGACGCCGCGTATTCGTAGTGGTAGGCGGGACGATCGCCGGCGGTGCCGTCGTAGACTTCCATGGTCGCATACCAGCCGTGCGTCCCGGCGGGCCACCAGCCTTTGGCGTTGATGGTGGGAGCGCGCTGCAGGATGTCGGGCCCCTTCTTCCAGCCGGTGCGGCCGTCCTGGAATTCGAACTCGCGCAGCTTCTTGTCGATGCCGTGCGTGCCGTCGAATTGCTCAGGGTGCTTGGCGTACCACGCCAGCACGTCCTTGGTGATCTCGTCGATGCTCGCGACCACGCCGTCGGATTTCGGGAAATAGCAGATCAGTGAGGCGTCGAAGTGGTGCCACGCGTCGCCGTACTTGAACTCGCAGATGCTGTGATGGTTGACCGCCCATCCGCGCGCCTCGAGTCCGATGTAGCGAGCGAGGGCGTCCTCGTGCGCCGACGCATTGCAGCACATCGCGTAGCCGTAGACATTGAAGAGCTTGATCGGATCGTAGACCAGGTCCTCGTGCTGGAGGTATTCGGCTGGCGGGCCGTCCTGATGCTGGAACGTCGACACCGTCTTCCATACCGCGATCGCCTTCTCCTGGTCGCTCATGCCGGCGGTGATGTAGGACTTCTTCCAGGCCTCGAGGCTGGAGACGTCCGGCACCTTGTCGGAGAGCACCTTGATGTGGGTGACCAGCCCCGGTGCGGGCGCATGGTCGGCGGCGTGCGACGACGACGCGGCGATGCCGAGCAGCGCGACGGTCGCGACGATGGCGGTGAGCGGACGTCTCGATGGGACGGACATGGGTGCTCCTGTTGCTCTGAAG
>JACDEN010000785.1 GCA_013816415.1 Planctomycetota bacterium | reverse complement strand
GTCGATGCCGCGGTGGTCGATCCGGCGGCACCGGCGGTTCCAGACCCTGCGTTCGACCGCGACTGGGCCGACGTCCTGCTCGCGCGCGCCGGGGATCGTCTGGCGGCCGAGCACGCGACGCCCGGCGAACGCGCGCGCTACGAGCGGCTGGCGCACTTCGTGACCACAAATGGCACGAGCGCCAGTTATGCCGCGGCTGGCGCGCTCCTGGGCTTGACCGAGGGGGCGGTGAAGGTCGCCGTGCACCGGCTGCGGCAGCGGCTGCGGGACCTGGCACGATCCGAGATCGCGGAAACCCTCGCCGATCCGACGCCGGAAGCGGTCGAGGATGAGTTGCGCACGCTGATCGAGGCCTTGGCCGGAAGAACCCGGTAACCGGGGCAGGCGAACCCCGTGGAGGGGAAGGTGCCATCCAGGCGCCGGAGGAGTCTGTCATGAATGGTATTGGTCTGCCCATCGCGCTGCTGGTCGCGCTCGGGTTCGTTGTGCTGGTGGTCGTTGTCGTGTTGGTCGTCTATATCATCTATCTCATCATCCGCAGCCATGCGCCTCAGGCAGCGGCCGGTGCCGCACCATCGTCTGTGCGTCCGACCGAGCCGGCAGAATCGACGCGCCCACGCGCCGGCCATCGCGAGCTCGCCGATGCCTTGTCGCCCACCGTCAGTCTTCCTGGGTCACGCGCTTCGGAACGGCGGCCGGCGCCGTCGATCGCCGACCTGCAGCCGCATTTTCCCGATCTCGAGATCCTCGGCCTCGTAGGACAGGGCGGCATGGGTGCGGTCTATCGCGCCAGGCGCGTGTCCGACGGATCCGTCCTCGCCCTCAAGGTGGTATCGGGCGAGGGCGAGCAGGGAGATATCTTCGCCGCGCGTTTCCTGCGCGAGGCGGAGGCGCTCCATCGCCTGGATCACCCGAACATCGTCGCCATCCGTTCCGAGGGCCGCAGCGGCCCCTGGTGCTGGGTGCTCATGGACTTCATCGACGGCGCGAACCTTCGTCAGGTCGTTGCCACCGGCGCGCTCAGCCCGACGGAGACCCTGGCCCTGGTGCCGCCGCTGTGCGCCGCGCTGCAATACGCGCACGACCAGGGCGTGGTCCATCGCGACCTCAAGCCCGAAAACATCCTGATCGATCAGCAGGGCCGGCCGCACCTGGTGGATTTTGGTCTGGCGAAGCTGCGGCGGCCTGCGGACGGCGAATCGCTGACGGTGAGCGGCGAGACCATGGGCAGCATGCATTACATGGCGCCCGAACAGGTCGAGCGCGCGCGCGGAGTCGACCACCGCGCGGACATCTACGCGCTGGGCGTCATCATTTACGAACTGCTCACCGGGCGTTTGCCCTTGGGCCGGTTCGAGCCGCCGTCGCACAAGGTCGCGGTCGATGTGCGCATCGACGAGGTCGTGCTGCGGGCGCTGGAGCGTGATCCCGAGCGGCGTTGGCAGCAGGCCTCGCATGTGCAACGCGCGGTCGAAGGAATCGATCGCCGTGCGGCTCCTGCGGCTCCTGCGAGTTCCGTTCCCACCTCGACGCCGCGGCCGTGGGGAATGGACCTCGACGTGTTCAACATGTTGTTGCACCTGTCCCAGTTCGGCGGCTACGTGGTACCGGGCGCCGGCTGGGTCCTGCCGATCATCATGTGGGCGACCTGTCGCGATCTCCACCCGTCGATCGACGCGCACGGCAGGAATGTCATCAATTGGATCATCAGCCACGTGCTGTACGCGGTGATGTTTGTCGCGCTCTGCTTCGTGCTGATCGGCATCCCGCTGTTCGTCGTTCTCGCGATCTGTGCCGTGGTCTTCCCGCTGGTCGGCGCCGTGCGAGCGAGCCGCGGCGTGGTGTGGTCGTATCCGCTCACCATCCCCTTCCTCGGCTCCGCCCCGGCAGCCGGCAGCGGTAGCGGTGCAAGTGGCTGCGGCTGGCTGATCATCGGTCTCGTGGTGGTGGTGGTGGTCGTAGTGGCGGCGGTCGGGCTGCTCATCCCGACATCCACCTGGTCGCCGCACGTGAACACGCATGTGAACTGGAGGTTTTGAGGCGGTCACAGCCAACC
>JACDEN010000784.1 GCA_013816415.1 Planctomycetota bacterium | reverse complement strand
GAGCAGATGGCCGGGCCGGCCCTTCTTCATGATCACGGGGGTGAGGAAGGCGTCGAGCGCTCCGGCGGCCATCACTTCGTCGATGAGCGCGGCGAGATGCTCGCCGGTGGCGTCGTCGATCTGGCAGCGGATCTCGACCACCTGATCGACGTTTGCATCGGCCGAGGCCGCGGCTTCGGCTGATGCACCGGCCATCACCGCGCAGCGGACCACGTTCACCAGGCCCGGGATCTGCTTGTGGCCGGAGCCATAGCCGGTCGCGAGGAAGCGCGTCGGCGAACCGGCGATCATGGCGCCGGTCCCGGTGGCGATGAAGCGGGTGGCGAGCGCGCACACCAGGGCGCAGCCGGTCGGCGTGGTCAGTTCGCCGGTCTCTCGGCCGAGGGCGATGAACGGTGCGCCGGTGCGCGTCAGCATCGTCGCTACCGCCGGCACCGGCACCGGCATGCGGCCGTGCGCGCACATCACCGTGCCATGGCCGGGGATGATCGGAGAGGCCACGATGTCATCGACGTCGAGTTGCTCGAGCAGCAGGCAGCAGCCGACGACGTCGGCGATCGCGTCGACCGCGCCGACCTCGTGGAATTCCACGGTTTCGGGGTCGACGCCGTGGACCTCGGCCTCGGACTCCGCGAGCAGGCGGAACACGCGTTGGGCGCGGTCGCGCACGCGCGCAACCAGGGGCGCGGCAGCGATGAGGTCGCGGATGGCGCGGTAGGGGCGGTGGGCGTGGAGGTTCTCAGTTCTGGGTTCTGGGTTCTGGGACGGAGAGGAGCCGGCGTTGAGCGAAATGACGGGGCCATTGCGTCGGGGAGTCTGGCCGACGGGCTGCCACTGGGCTTCCTGGGGGGCGTCGACATCGACCAGCCAGGCGGAGAGGCCGCCGGTGAGGACGCGTTTGGCATTGATGGCGATCGGGCCGAGGCCGAGCGCCTCGAGATCGGTCTGCATGCGCGCGACGTCGCCGCCGCAGCCGATCAGCGCGGCGAGCAGCATGTCGCCGGCGACGCCCGAGGGCATGTCGATCAGCAGCGAGGTCACGGGCGATGGACCGGCGGGAGCACGCGGGGATCGTGCGCCCGGCGACGAGGCTGGGAAGCGGCAGGTGGAGCTCGGCTGGTGTCTCACCGCCCGCGGGTCCGCCCGTAATTCGGCATTCATCATCGGCTTCTCGTCCCTACGCTCGGCGCATGGCCGGGATCCAGTCCACCGTCTTGCGTCTCGAGCGTCAGATCCAGCAGGACAACGCACGCGCGTTGACCGCGCTGCATCAGCAGTACGAGGACCTCGTCCAGGCGGTGCTGGTGCCCGCTCGCGAACGCGGCTACCTCGGCAGCGATCCCTTGGGCGCGATCGGCAATCTGCTGGTGCCCCAGACCGCGGCGAGGCCGATCGGCGAGGCGGTGCTGAATCTCTGGCGCACCTTCTTCGCCTGTTTCCGCGCCGACGAGGCGGCCTTCGAGGCGGCGAAATTCCGCGAGAAGTCCGTGGTCCTCGACGACCGGCTGGCCGAGCTGCAGGCCGGAGAGGTGCCCGACATGACGCTCAGCGCGTCGCTGCTCGGGGCGCTGGCCGAGCTGTGGGAGGAGCGCCATCAGAGCATCAACGAGCGCATCGACCGCCTGATCGGCGACCTCACCACGCATCAGGCCCGCCTCGGAACCGCCGAGCTCGCCACCGCGCACTCCAGCGACGAGATCGCGCGCGCCGTCACCGTGGTCGCGGTCTCGCTCAAGGAGATGGGCGTTCCGGCGCAGCCGGGCGAGCCGCTGGCGCAGCAGATCCACCGCCTGTTGACGAGATACCGCGACGAGCTGCTGAAGAACCAGCGCCGCACCCAGGAGACGATCGCCGCGCTCGGAACCTTCATCTCGGCGGTCCGCGCGGTCGCGATCAACGCTCCGGCGCCAGCGCTGCCGCCGCAGGCCCAGGCGGTGATCGAGGATGTGCGCAAACTCGACGGCGCTCGGCGCGACCTCGAAACGTCGGTTCGCGACCTGCGCACCCAGCTCGCCTCGGTCGAAGCCCAGCGCCGCGAGCTTATGGAGGAGGTCGCCAG
>JACDEN010000783.1 GCA_013816415.1 Planctomycetota bacterium | reverse complement strand
CCGGCACGGTGGTGGCGTGCGACTCCTGGCGCCGCGTGGTCAACCGGTGGACGGTGAGATTGACCTGCACCGCGGTCTGCTCGGGCATCAGTTCGGCGAAGCGGCGGCGCAGCAGGCGCTGGCAGAAACGGTTGCGGTCGGTGACGTTCGGCACCTCCCACAGCGTCATCACCGCTTCGATGATGATCACGCGCTTGACCCGGTCCTCGAAGACGCGCACGTGCGCCTTCTTCACCTCGGGTTCGCCCTCGATGGCGCGCGTGAGCGCCTCCTCGACCGCGATGAGATTGACCGAGATGCGACCATTCTCGGTCTGGTAGCTGATCTCGCGCGCGCGGCGCATCACCTGCATCCAGCGCAGGAAGATCGCCAGCGGGCTGAGCATCAGGATGACGGCCACGCCCGAGGCGACCAGTCGGCCCTCGTCGGTCTTCGAGAACCCGGCGATCCAGTCGCCGATGTTCGGCCGGAAGTTGTTCGCCACCAGGAGCGCTCCGACCGCCATCGCGGCGATGTACATCATCATGCGGAGAGCGGCGCGCATGTTTCTGATTCTGCCCCGGAAGCAACGCCGTGCAATCGGCTGGAACTTGTTTCAGGGGCTTCGCCCCCGGGCCCCCGCGACCCTTTGTCGCCCTTTTTTCTGGCTGGAGGCCAGCCAGAAAATCGCGTGATGGGCTGCGCCCATTTTTTCACGCGACCTGGGCTCGGCGGTCGTGCGGCTGCGCCGCAGGTAGGAAAAGAACTAAGGCCGGATGGCTGCGCTTGCATGCACCAGCACGCGGCCAGAGTCGACGCATGTCCTCCGATCAGCGCCATGATGAGCGCTACCTCGCGCGCGGTGTCTCGGCGAGCAAGGCCGAGGTCCACGCCGCGATCGCCCGACAGGATCCGGGTCTGTTTCCGGGAGCGTTCTGCAAGGTGGTCGAGGACGCCCTGACCGGACAGGCGGACCACTGCCTGATCATCCACGCCGACGGCGCGGGCACCAAATCGAGCCTCGCCTACCTCGCCTGGATGGAAGGCCTCGGCGACCAGGTGTGGTCGGGCATCGCCCAGGACAGCCTGGCGATGAACCTCGACGACTGCGCCTGCGTCGGCGCCCTCGGGCCCTACCTCGTCTCGAACACCATCGGCCGCAACGCCAAGCGTATCCCCGGGAAGGTCATCGCCGGCATCGTCGATGGCTACCAGCGCATGTGCGACCTGCTCAGCGACCATGGCATCGACTGCCGCATGACCGGAGGGGAAACCGCCGATGTCGGCGATCTCGTGCGCACCGTCATCGTCGACAGCACCGTGACCACCCGGCTGCGCCGTGCGGATGTCATCGACGCCGGCCGCATGGCCCCGGGCGATGTGATCGTCGGCTTCAGCTCGACCGGACAGGCGTCGTGGGAGGACCGGCCGAATTCCGGCATCGGCTCGAACGGCCTGACCGGCGCGCGGCATGAGCTGCTCGGCGCCGGCTATCGCACGCGCTACCCGGAATCCTACGCGCCGGAAGTCGATCCCGCGCTGGTCTACTGCGGAGCGCTCTCGCTGCACGATCCGCTGCCCGGAGACGTCGTGAGCGTCGGCGCCGCGCTGCTCTCGCCGACGCGCACCTATCTGCCGCTGGTGAAGCGGCTGCTCGCCGAGGTGCCGCGCGCGGACCTCCACGGCCTGATCCACTGCTCGGGCGGCGGGCAGAGCAAGATCGTGAAGTTCGGGGCGCATGGACGGCCGCACGGCAACCGCTACGTCAAGGACGCGCTCTTCCCCGTGCCGCCGCTGTTCCAGGCGATCAAGGATGCGTCGCGTCAGGAATGGGCAGGCATGTACGGCGTGTACAACATGGGCCATCGCCTCGAGGCGATCGTCCCGGGCGATCGCGCCCAGGCCTGCATCGCGGTCGCCTCCGCCTGCCGCATCGAGGCGCGCGTGGTCGGGCGCGTCGAGGACCGCGGCGCGCCCGGCAACGAGGTGGTGGTGCGCACCGCCCATGGCGAATTCCGTTACAGCTGAGCGTCCGCGTGATCACCAGAGCGGCTGATCCTCCGCTTGGAGCGGGCGCCGC
>JACDEN010000782.1 GCA_013816415.1 Planctomycetota bacterium | reverse complement strand
GGCAGCGCAACTTCCCAGGTGTTCGCCGTGGACGTCGACGTCGGCTTCATCTGGATGAAGGTATCATATTGCGGGA
Organism: Planctomycetota bacterium; assembly: GCA_013816415.1. Classification (GTDB taxonomy): domain Bacteria; phylum Planctomycetota; class UBA11346; order UBA11346; family UBA11346; genus JACCZE01. The sequence goes on along the minus strand of JACDEN010000782.1, from coordinate 1,986 downwards.
ATGGGAATTCTCCGCGTTCGACATAGTCGGTGTTCGTGGTCGCCCACCCGTAGGTGTACCCGTTCGACCGTAAAGCGTAGCTCTTTCCCTTATCCGCGTCGAAACCCGGCGGGATCTCGCTACGCGGCGGCTGAAAGTTCACGCGCGCGAGTGGATCATCCAGGACGCCGCCGCCCGGTGGGGTTTCAGGAGGCGCCATGTGGTAGAGGGCGTCGACCTCGGCGGCGCTGAGCGCCTTCTTATAAAGTCGGACATCATCGAGCGCGCACGCCAGACGATTGCCGTCGCCGAATCCACCCAGGAAAAAGGAATTGTCACCGAGGGCCATGAGGCCATCGATGTAGATGTCCTGCGCGATCAGGACGCCGTCTGAGTAGAAGGAGCCCGTCGAGGCGGGTACGTCGAGGACCAAGGCGACGTGGTGGAACTGGCTATCGAGATTGGTGAGATAGCCGAGCTGCGGCGAAACTCCTCCGCACATCCAGCCATTCGTTCCGCCAGCGGTGGTGATGAAGAACTGCCAGGAGTTCCCGATGGTATAGAAGGAGAGGGTCTGGCCGTTCCAGTTCCCGACGGAAGAAATCTCATCCTAAGGATTTGGGCGCGAAAACTGAAAATCCCCAGACACAGCGAGGTCGGGTGATGCTAGGCACATGTTGCTTTAATAAATTAGGATTTACCCGATGTTCGATGCATCAGTATCAGAAATCCCTGATGAAGGCGTTGGACGTCCGGTAATCTCGCAATTGTTCGATTGTCAAAAACTGTAGCCGAATGAATGCCCAGGCCTTCCAGCTTTATCAACACCGGCCGCTGATCATGCCACGATAACGTCTTTTCGACCGGCGCCCGCTCATGATCACGACGCAGCACAATAACATGGCCGACAGTGGCAATATCTTCAGCGCCTGGACGTGCTGGAAGCGGCCTAAATGGCGTTATAATGAAAATTGGCAGTGCCGCGCACTGCCTGCCGACCGACCCCTGTACGGCCTGGACCGGTTGGCGGCAAACCCCACTGGTCTTGTCGTTATCACGGAGGGTGAGAAGTGTGCCGATGTTGTTTCCGATCTGCCCGACGTGGTATCAATGACTTGGTCGGGCGGGACCAAGGACGTCAACAAGACGGACTGGAGTCCTCTGGTGGCACGCAGTGTCATCGTGTGGCCAGATGCGGATGAAGCGGGGATGAGCGCTGCGAGCGCTATTATCGAAACGTTGAAGCGGGCAGGTGCAAATCAGATCCGACGCATTGACCTAGGAGAGCTGGAACGTCGTCGCGGGCAGGGTGCCCTTCCGGGCGGCTTCGACGTTGCCGACCTCGTCGCTGAAGGTTTCGATGCGAAATGGGTGACGGAACTACTGCTCACGGCGCCATTGGCCTGACCGTTTCACGCTGGCTAAACCCTGTGCATTCCTCGCGCTCAACAATCCAGCGGGCCTCGTGAGGCCTAAGAGGCTCCATCATGTCCGACCTGTACTTCAATTCGATCTTCGGCGACGGCGAGCTGCGTCCTGTGCCTCTTGGCCAGGTCGGAGAGCCGGCGAGCCTCTACCTCATGGAGGAGTGGGTGCCGGAGCCCCTCCTCACGCCCGCGGCGTATTCAGGTCCCGATGCAGGTGCTTGATGTCCCAGCTCCTGCTGCCGGAGAAGAACTCGCGGTAGGGTGCGGGTGATCCTGAAGAAGGTCCTGGCCCATCTGAAGCGACGCTACGGCAGCACGTTCAGCGTGCCGTTCGCCTACGCGCTGTGGGCGTTCGGCGAGCGCTTCAGCAAAAGCGAGATCGACCCGAGCATCCCCTGGAGCCAGTACAAGACCATGCTCCGGCGCCGAGGCCGACCCGGGGTGAAAGACTCCGTCCATCACGGGGACGGCCGATCACGGTAGCGATCGTGGCGGCACTCGGTGAGCGCATCGAGCGTTGACTTGCAGTTATCGAGTGCAAATCGGTGGCGCTCAAGCTGCTGCCAGTCTAACGCCGACT
>JACDEN010000781.1 GCA_013816415.1 Planctomycetota bacterium | reverse complement strand
AAGACGGAGATGTCCGTGGCGGGCAGGTGCTCGGGGATCAGGCCGTCGAATTCGATCGCCGTATCGCCCCACATCTTACGCGTGGTGACCAGACAGTTGCCTTCGTTGCCACCCGCGACCATCCGCCCATCCACCAGGGTGAAGTCGCCCTGCCTGATCTGCCAGTCGCGCTGCCAGTCGGACGCGGGCAGGCGCAGCACTGGCTCTCCCCAGTCGGTCCCTCCCGCGCTGCGCTCTCCCAGCGACTCGCCCTTGCGGTAGGCGCTCGGGGACACCTGGAAGACGGAGCGGAACTGTCGGCTGAAGAAGTGCTGCGATGAGAATCCGCAGCGCTCGCTCACCTGCTTCAGCGACAGCTGGGCATCGCCGTCGACCTGCCGCAGCAGGCGCACCGCGAGATTCATGCGCGCGCGCACGATGTACGCTTTCAGGCTGGTGCCGTGCGAGCTGCGGCACATCGCATGCATGCGATGGGTGGTGACGCCGAGCGAGCGCGCGAGATCGGCGACGCGCCACGGGTGCGCGGGATCCTCGTCGATGCGCCGCAGCATCGCGACCAGCCGCTGGTCTTCCTGCATCGCCGCCTGGAGCAATCGGCCATGCGCATGCGATCGCGAGCGGGCGAAGGCGGCCAGCTCGCTGACCAGCGCGAGCACGGCGCGTTCCAGCTGCCACGGCGCTTTCATGGTCTCCAGCGAGATGAGCGTGAGGTCGCGGTACGCGCGCAGAACGCCGGGTGCGTCGGCTGCGGAAAATGCGAGTGGCACCGGCGCGCTCTCGCCCGGGCCCAGCACGTCGTCGCGCAGCGCTGCGCTCACAGGCGTCGTCGGCGTGCGGAAGGCGACATGGCAATTCCACAGCACCAGCGGTCGACGGACGGCGGTGAGCGTGGCGGCGACCAGCGGCGGCAGGATCGCGAAGCCGTTGGCGACGCCGTGGAGGGTGCGGCCATCCTTCAGCTCCCACGACGCCTCGCCCTGGGGAATCCAGTACACCACCCAATCGTTGAACAGCTGCTGGACCGGCGCGTCGTCGGCTGCCCACACCACCCGCCCATGCCCGGAGCCATAGGTCGGGACGCCGGCAGGGAGGGGTTTGACCAGCGGCCGCTCGTCCATGACCACGAGGATCTGACATTCCGAGATTTATGCAAAATTCCTCTGATTGGTATAAAGCGGGTGAACGAGACACCGTATAATGCCGCGTGAAGCGATGTGCACGTGGCGGTCATCGGGAAGCTCCCGAGGCGCCTGGTCATCTGCTGTAAGCCATTGCCTGAACATATCTAACGTCTGCCCAAGGATGCGCCATGAGCAACGCGAACGACCCCCAATCGCCCGAGCTGGAGAACGATCTCCCCAACGATGACCTGGCGACCGAGCCGGAATCGCGCAAACGGGCGGTGGGCTGGGTCGGGTGGTTCATCAGCAGCGGCATCCACCTGATGCTGATCGCCCTGCTGAGCATGGTCTACTTCCTGGTCAAGGCGCCCGAGCTCGACCTCCCGCCGGTGCGCCTCGCGGTCATCGAGCCCCCGCCGAAGCCGCAGGACAGGCCCAAGCCCGATCGCACGTTGGAAACCCAGGTGGAACTCGACGTCGTCGCCGAGTCGGACACTCCGAGCCCGATCAGCGCCTTGGAGCTGCCGGTCGAGAATTCAGAGCGCGAGGAGGAGAACGACGCGCCGGTCGCCAAGGGTCGCGAGGAGGCGGTCGCCGATGCGGAGATGGGTTCGACCGGCGCCTTCATGGCCATCGGCGCGGGCGGCGGATCGTCTGGCATGTTCGGTTCGCGCAGCGGCGGCGGGCGCAAGCGCGCGATCGGCAAGTTCGGCGGCAGCAAGGGCAGCGAGTCCGCGGTCGACGCCGCGCTGCGCTGGCTGAAGAAGCACCAGGATGCGAAAGGGCTGTGGAGCTCGATCACCTACATGAACAACTGCCAGGAGAATCCCAAATGCGAGCCGGGCGGCATCGGATGGATCGGCGGCGAGGAGGCGACCACCGTCGGCCTCACCGGCTACGCCGTGCTGTGCTATCTCGGCGCCGGATACGACCACCACACGCC
>JACDEN010000780.1 GCA_013816415.1 Planctomycetota bacterium | reverse complement strand
CGCGGCGCTGGCTCTGGCGCTGCTGGTGAGCGCGAGCCAGCGAGGGCGGAATCTTCGATGAGGTCCGTCCATGACTCTTGGCCCGGTGCCGAAGCGAAGCCTGCTGCGGACGAACCATCGAGCCTGATGAAGAGCGCAAGCGGGTGATGCCCCGCGACGGATGTTGCGCCCATTCGCCGCCTATTCGCCGCGGCGCAGCCGCCACACCATCGGACTGCAGCCCACCACGCGACGGAACCGCGTCGAGAAATGGAACGGGTTGACGAAGCCGACCGCGGCCGAGACCTCCTTCACCGCCATCGTGGACGACGTCAGCAGGTGCTTGGCGCGTTCGATGCGGTGGGCTTCGAGGTAGGCCATCGGCGTCGTTCCCATCTCGGCGGGGAAGCGGTGCGAGAGCTGAGACACCGAACAGCCGGCGATGCGCGCGAGCGCAGCCACGTCGAGCCTCTCTGCGAACCGCGTGTCGATGGCCTGCAGCGCCTTGCGCACGGCGGGATGCCGGCGCGCGTGCGGGGCATGCGGATTGATGGCATGCGCCAGCAGCAGCGCGCGCTCGAGCTGGTTCTCGGCGAAGCGCAGGCGTTCGACGCGGGCGCCGGTGGCGAGACGATGCACCTCGATCAGGGCCTCGATGACGATGTTGAAGTCGCTGTTCCCGCGCGCCGCATCCAACGAAAGCATTCCAGGCAGGATCTCGGGCCATTCGAGCAGCGTCAGCCATTCGGGACGGGGGGCGAAGATGACCCAGACTTCGCTCCAGCCGCGGCCGAGTTCGCCCGCAGCGATGCGATACGGCGTCCGCGGCGGGGTGAGCGCGATCGAGGGACCCCGGTGGACGATGGTGCCGCCGCGGGTTTCCACTGTCACTGAGCCGCGCAGCACGACGCCGATGGTCCAATAGGGGAAGCCGGGCAGCCGCTCGAAAGTGGTCTGCGCCGACTGGTCCGGCTGGCCGGTTCCGATGATCATGCGGCACTCCGTGCAGGAATAGGAAGGCCTATTGCAGGCGCATCAATGGTCAGTTGATCCCAGCTTGTAAAATCAGCCTCACACGATCGGTCGGCTGAACGAGTCCGACACGATTGGAAAGGCTCTCATGTACAGCACGCATCCCCGCCAGGTGATCGGCGACGCCCAGCGCGCCGAACTGCTCGAGAACGGCTTCCTGATCCTGCCGGGTTTCATTCCTGAGGAGGAGTTGGCCGTCCTGCGCGTCGAACAACGCCAGGTGGTGCGGCCGTGGAGCGAGATCAGGCACGATCCGCCAGCCGACCGCTCCGCGCTGGTGCCCTATCCGTATGGCAACGCGCGCATGGCGCGGCCGTGGCTCCATCCCGAGTTGCTTCGTCTCGGCCGCTGGTTCCTCAAGACCGAAGCGGTGTTCGCCTACGTCGGCTGCATGATCGCGCGCTATCCCGGATTCATGAGTGGGGACCAGGGACACATCGACAACGGCAACAATTCCCTGCTGCCCAAGCCAGGCGCCGGCCGCGAATATGGTCAGATCGGCTTCTGGATCCATCTCGACGAGGTGACCGCGGACCAGGCGCCGCTGCGCCTGGTGCGTACGCGCGACGGCAACGACTTCTCGAAGGCGGTGCCGCTGACCTGCCCGCCGGGAACGGTGTGCGTGTTCAACAACCACACCGTCCACGCCTCGACCACCTTCACCGGCAGCGAAGGCCAGCGCTTCACCTGGGGCTTCGCCCTTGGACGCGCGGACCACCCGTTCGAGGGCTTCCTCTCATACACCAATCTGGGACTCGATCCGACCTTCCGCGCGGTGGTCGGAATGATGACGGCCGACGAGCGGACGCTGATGCGCTTCCCGGCTCCCGGGCATCCCTATTACACGCGCGAGACGTTGGAAGCCTTGGAGGCGCAGTATCCGGGCTGGAATGCGCGCGGCGAATATACGGCCAGCGACGCGCATCGCGATGGAGCTCGCCACCAGTCATTGGCGGCGACTGCACTCGCGGGCGTGTAAGGCCGATCGTCACCGCTTATCACCATCGCTTCCGGAGGACATCCCCATGCAGCAGCAGTGCACCGGCCCTGATC
>JACDEN010000779.1 GCA_013816415.1 Planctomycetota bacterium | reverse complement strand
TACATCGCCTCCTGCGCCGCCACCACATGGGCGCCGAGGACGGTGGCGTCGAACCGTCCACGCCTGTACCGCGTCGTCCGCTGGCTGCGGAGCCGTGGCATCCGACGCTGGGCGAACCTCACCGCCGCCGACCTCGACGCCTTCCTGCTCGACCTCGTCGAGGAGGGTTTGGCCTACGGCACGCGCAACAACTACGCGGTCATGCTGCGCAGCTTCGGCGACTGGCTGACGACGAGGGGCAGGGTGCTCTCGAACCCCGCGGCCGACCTGGCGGTGCTCGAGGAGGACGAGGGAACGTTGCCGCCGGCACCGCTGTCCGAGGAGCAGGTGCGTCGGCTGTTCGAGATCCTGTCGAGCGGTGACGCGGACGCGGTCGGCTACCGCACGCGGCTCCATGCCGAGCTGCTGTACGGCTGCGCCCTTCGTTCGGCCGAGGCGGTGAACCTGGCCGTCACCGACCTCGACTTCGCCGAGCGCATCGTGCTGGTGCGCGGCGGCAAGGGCGACAAGGACCGCATGGTTCCGATGATGCGCGGCGTGCTCTCGGCGGCGAAGGACTACCTCGCCGTTCGCCGCGAACTCCTTCGCGGACCTGACACCGGCATCCTGCTGATCGGCAGGAACGGCCAGCGCCTCAACCAGAAGGTGATCGGTCGTGTCCTCGATCGCGTGTCGAGGATTCTCGGCGTTCACGTCTATCCGCACCTCCTGCGCCATAGCCTCCCCGTGCATCTGTTGCGCAACGGCGTGGATGTTCGCGTTATACAGGAGATCCTGGGTCATGCGCAACTCGACACGACCCAGATTTATTTGAGGCTGGTACCGGGGCACCTTCGGGAGGATTACGACAAGGCGATGCCGCCAATCGCAGTGGAGGGCGGCTGAACCGACGATAGACCGGGTTCCGCGAGGTGATATTGTCGGCGATATGAGGGTCGTCCTCGACACTAACGTGCTGGTCGCTGGTTTGATGTCCCGCAACGGGGCATCGCATCAGATTCTCCGTGGGATCGCGCTCGATGTCGTGAACTTCGCCATCTCCGTGCCGCTGTTTCTGGAGTACGAGGACGTGCTCAAGCGGCCCGCCATGGTACGCCAGACCGGCCTCTCGGCGAAGGACATCGACATGATCCTCGATGTCATCGTCGCGAATGGCCATCAGACCCCGCTCGACTTCATGTGGCGACCCCAGCTTCGTGACGCGGACGACGAGATGGTGCTGGAGGCGGCCACCAACGGTGGTGCCACCGCCATCGTGACCTTCAACCAGCGGGACTTCCTGCCCGCCGCCACCACATTCGGTCTCCGCGTCATCACCCCCGCCGATTACCTGCCCACCATCAGAGGGAAACTACCATGAGCCAATATGCCCTGCGCGTCCCCGATTCGCTCCTGGCCCGTGCCCGCAAGGTTGCCGAGCAGGACCATACGTCCATCAACCAGTTCTTCGTAGTGGCCATCGCCGAGAAGCTGGCCTCGCTGGAGTCCGAGCGGTTGTTCATGGCCAAGCGCGCCGAGCGGGCGAACCCCAAGGCCGTCCTCTCGATCCTGGATCGGGTGAAGGACCGCGAAGTCGTGCATGCGGGGGACCGCATCGGGCGTCCCGCTCGTCGCCGATCCCCGGTGAAGTAGACGCCCAGCCGACCCTGGTGCGCTTCCCGTAGAAGCCGCTACCGTCCCGACGTGTCGGCCCTCCGGTACCGCTCGCCGTCCTCCCATGTAGATGCAGGCGTCCCACGCCGCTTCGACCCCCGCCACCGCGACCAGACGGCCGCGCGGGCTGGCCATGGCCTATTTTTTCGCTCGATGTGTGCGGCGGACCAAGGGGGGTCTGGGATAATCCATGCCTACTCGGATGAGTTGTCGCAGCTCACGGCGGGGGCGAATGGGGCGCATCGGATGAAGGGGGCGCTCATGGTATTTGGTCTTGAACTTCAGCAGGAGAAGAGGGGAGCGGATGCAATGCCGTTCACTTTAACCCCGCCCTTTGGTGCGCCCGAATGGCAGTTTGGATTCGCGTGGAAATGATCGCCCTGGTCGTGGTTTGTAAGCATGTCGTCGTGCTT
>JACDEN010000184.1 GCA_013816415.1 Planctomycetota bacterium | reverse complement strand
GGGTGAAGGTGGTGCCGGATCCGACCGCGCTCGAGACCGTGAGCTCGGCGCCCATGCGCTCGGCGGATGCGCGCGCGAGACTCAGCCCGATGCCGCGGGCCGGACCGCCCTTGGTCGAGAAGAACGGATCGAAGAGACGCTGCAGGTGATCGGCGGCGATGCCGCCGCCAGCATCGTGCACGGCGACCACTGCGCCCGGACCGACGGTCACGCGCACGCTCCGGCGATCGGCGGTCTGTCCTGCTACCGCTTCCACGGCGTTGCGCAGCAGGTTGGTGAGGATCAGGCGCAGCCCCTGCTGGTCGCCGAGCGCAGGCACCGGCTGGCCTGGTTGCTTCCATCCGATCTCGATGTCCTGGTAGCGCAGCCATTGGCTGCGCTCCGCGAGCACCGCATCGACCGATGCGGCGAGGTCGAGTTCGCGCAGGGGGACGGTGCCGGACGGACCCGACAGTGCGCGCAGATGTTCGATCGTCTGGGTCATGGCGATCAGGCTCATGCCGACCTGCGACAGCGTGCGGTTGATGTGCTCTGGGCTCGGCTCGCGGCCGAGCTGGCGCAGGTAATGCAGCCCTTCGATGCCGACGCGCGCCGCGCTCAGCGGTTGTCCGAGCTCGTGGCCGATCCCGGCGGCGAGCGTCCCCATCAGGCTCAGCCGTCGGCGGTCCGAGTCCGCGTCATCGCCGATCGGGCTCGGCTCGGTGGGCGATTCCAGGCGCTGCGCCTCGCCCTGGCGCTTGGTCACCGCGACGATGAAGGCGAGCACGCCGCCAGCTGCCAGCAGCGCGCATCCGAGCTCCGCGTGCGAAGACCACGCCGACGCCGCTCCGGCGATCATCGCGGCGCCCGATGCCGCGAGCGCGAGGGAGGTTCCGCCGCCGGCAGACGCCATCGGTTGCCTTTTCAATCGAGCAGGCCGTAGCGCTTGCGCAGCGTGTACAGCACCTTGCGCGAGACCTTCAGGTAGGCGGCGGTCCGCACCGGGGAGCCGTCGTGGCGTTTGAGTGCGGCGGCCACCACCGCACGCTGCCAACCATCGAGATCGAATGAATCCACCGGCAGGTTCAATTCCGAGGGCGCGATGATGCTCTCGCCCGGGACGGTGGCCTGCGTCGCCGTCGGCACGGCCGCCGCCGCCTCGGGCAGGAGCTGGCGGATGTGGTCGGCGCCCAGCACCGCCCCGTCGAACATCAGGCAGGCCTGCTCGAGCAGGTGCAGCAGCTGGCGCACGTTGCCTGGCCAGGGGAACGACCGCAGCAGTGCTTCAGCGTCGCTCGAGAGCTTCTGGAAACCACGGCCGCGCTGCTTGCGGATGCGCGCGAGGAAGACCAGGGCGAGCGGCACGATGGTGTCGGCGCGTTCGCGCAAGGGCGGCAGCCGCAGATGCCCGACCTTCATGCGGTAGTACAGATCCTCGCGGAATCGCCCACTGCGGACGCGTTCGAGCAGTCCGGCATTGGTCGCGCACACCACCCGCGCCGTGAGGCGCATCAGCTTCTGCGAGCCGACCGGATACCAGGTCCGCTCCTCGAGCAGTCGCAGCAGTTTCGCCTGCTGGTCGAGCGGCAGGTCGCCGATCTCGTCGAGGAACAGCGTGCCGTCCTCGGCCGCGGCCAGCTTGCCGGCATTGCCGCCGGACACCGCTCCGGTGAAGGCGCCTGCGACGTAGCCGAAGAGTTCGGACTCGAACAGTCCGGTGGCGATTGCCGCGCAGTTCAGCGCGATGAACGGCCCGCGCGGACGCGAGCCGCCGTGGTGGATACGGCGCGCGAACAGCTCCTTGCCGGTGCCGGTCTCGCCTTCGATCAGGCACGGCAGGTCGGCATCGTGCAGGCGGTCGGCGAGGGCGACCAGGCGGCGCAGCTCGTCGCCCTGTACCACCAGGCCGTCGACCTCCTCGCGAGCAGTTGTGGTGGACGCGACCGACGCGCATTGCGCGGCGATGCGTTCGACCAGCGCGTGCAGTTCCTTGACGTCGATCGGCTTGCGCAGGTAGTCCACCGCGCCCAGGCGCATCGCCTCGACCGCGGTCTGGGTATCGCCGAACGCGGTCATCAGCGCCAGCGGCGGCGGGTCGTCGAGCTCCTCGAGCGCCTGCAGCAATTCCAGCCCGGTCATGCCGGGCATGCGCAGATCCGCGAGGATCAGATCGGGATGGACGCGCGCCGATTCGACGAGCGCGGCCCGGCCATCGACGGCGTGGTGGATGCGGTGGCCGAACTCCTCGAGGAAGGCCGCGATGCTGTGCCGGACCTCGGCATGATCGTCGACCAGCAGCAGATCCATTCGATCATGAGACCACGCAACGCCGGTCAGATCAAGGGCCAGCGGCGAAGGCGGCGCCTGAGGCGGCAGGGGCGCTTCAGCCCGTGATCATGGGCAGATCTGCCCGGAAGTGGGCCCGACACGAACAGATTCGATGCAGATGTTGCGGCACGACCCGTGCGTACGGAAGATCGTCATGAAGCCAACGACCGCCTCCGGATTCACCCTCGTCGAAGTCATGCTGAGCATGGTCTTCATCGCCGTCGCGCTGATGGCGACCATGGGAGCGATGGTATCCGCCAACCAGGTCAATGCCACGACGCGGGCGCGCGAATTGGCGACCGAGGGCGTCCGCCGTGTCGTCGAGGAGATCCAGGCCCGCAACTACACGCTGACCACCAGCGGCGTCACCGGGGTGTGGGAGTGGTACAACTCGGGCGCGGTCCCGCTGCACAACTATTTCGATGCGCCCGGACTCACCGTGAAAACCGGAGCCCTCCACGTCGGCACCATCGCATGCACCTACAACGGATCCGCGACCGCTGGACCGGTCGTGGCCGACCAGTCCAAGGCGAAGCTCGTCTTCACCATCTCCTGCGAGTGGATCAACAATGCCAGCACCAACGGCGGATCCGCGGTCGGCGCCACCAATATCATCACCGCCACCTACTACCATGTGCAGCGCTGATCCCATGAACACCCTGACCACCAGCCGCGGTTTCACCCTGATCGAACTGACCATCTCCATCGGCATCCTCGGGATGGTGATGATGATGGCGACCAGCGGCCTGAACTCCGCGACGCGCGCGATGGAATACGCGACGCTCGAAGCCAACCTCGATGCCACCGCGCAGCTCATCATCGGCCGCATCGCCGCCGACCTCCGCTCGGGAGCGAAGCTGCAGCTGCCGGTTGCGCCGACCGTCGCGGTCACCGCCGGGGTCAACGGCACCGGCTCCGCCGCCGACAATGATGTCGAATACAAACTGGTGCCCAGCTACTCGACCTTGAACTTCAACACCGCCACCGGTGATCTCGTCACCTACACCTGCGACAGCACCTGGGGCACCGCCGACAACCGCCAGATCAGAGTCACCCGCACCAAGGCAGCTGCCGGCTCGGTGCCCGAGGTGGAGTTGGTGGTCGACAACGTCGCTGATGATTTCGATGCCGGGGCGGCCCCTTCGAAGTACGCCGCCGACCTCGCGGCGCTGAACATCTCGTACCACACCACGACCAACGCCACGCCCTTCCCGAAGCTCAAGGGCTTCTTCGCCATCCGCAACAACGAGAGCGGGGTCCAGCCCTCTCCGGGACCGCCGAACGTCGTCATCATCGGCCTGACCCTCACCGCGGTGGACCCGTCCTATACCAACACCAAACGCTACATCTATCACACTGCGACCGCCAAGGTCACGCTGCGCAACTGATCGAACGAAGGAGCCGCCCATGCACTCATCCCCCAATGCCTCGCGCCGCGGCAACATCGTGCTGTCGATGTGCCTGATCACCGCGCTGATGGGCCTGTCCTTCACCGCGATCATCAAATCGACCAGCAGCCTGCAACAGGCGCAGGACCGCGAGCTCAAATCGCGCTGCTGGATCGCCTCCGAGTCCGCCGTCAACGAGGCCCTGTCGGTCACGCGCGAGCATCCCGAGTACCTCACCGGGACCAGCACCACCCCCCAGGCCATCACCGGCGTCCAGGCGTCGTCGTCGACGTCCGACAAGATCACGGTGACCACCCAGTACCTCTACGATAACGACGCGAACGACTCGCCGCCCCCCGTCACCACCATCACCAATGCGATCGACTACACCTCGGGCAACACGGTCATCACCCCGATCAACGCGACCCAGGACCAGTACACCACCAGCGATCCGGGTTCGTACACCGTCGATACCAAGTGCAATTACATCCTGCGTTCGATCGCCAGCATCCCCACCGGCACGAAGACCGACGGGACCGCCTCGTCGATCGCCTATTCCACCGAGGTGTGGTTCTACAGCTGGAAGAGCGACACCCACAGCCAGACCGGCACGCGCACCTGGACCCGCACCAACAATTTCCAGCAGTCGAACAAGGGCATCGCCGCCAAGGACAGCTACGACTTCCAGGGCTCGCCGAACACCGACAGCTGGGATTCGACCAAGTACGCGTCGTACGCCGCGGCCCTGGCTGCCGGCAAGACCGGCACCATGGGCGACATCTCCTCCAATGGCACGCTGAACGTGCAGAAGGCTGGAAACGTCAAGGGCACCGCCACCAGCAATGCCAACATCGCCATGAACTTCACCTACCAGCGTCCGGCGGCGGTGACCGCTCCTGGCGGCGCGGCTCCGGCGACCCTGAATGTTACCGGCGGCAACAGCTATTTCTATACCTCGATCGGCTCGGGAGTGACGGTCAACGTCTCGGGCACGGGAACCGCCACCATCTACCTCGAGGGCCCGTTGAATCTCAGCAACACCATCAATTACGCGGTGGGTTCCACCGCCAAGCTGTGGATCTTCCAGGGCAACTACAACACGGCGACCATGGGCCTGAGCGACATCCACGGCAATGGTGCGAGCGGCTGCGTGAACGACCCCATCCGCTTCCTGGTCGCGACCGATGTGGCCGGCGACGTGACCTTCAACGGCAACGGCAGCATCGGCGGCATCATCATCGCCCCCAACGCGAACTTCAAGCTCAACGGCACCTTCAATTTCATGGGCAGCCTGATGACCAAATCGATGGACCGCGGCACACTCAATGGCAACTTCCAGTTCCATTATGATGAGAAGCTGCGCAACATGGATCTGTGGAACAACCCGACCGACTCCGGGTATACCGACAACGTCACCGACACCGTCACCACGACGTACTTCCCGAGCGGCTCATCGACCGGTGCGGTCGTGGCCAAGCGCCAGCACACCATGTCCCGCTGAGCATCGACTGGCCAGCCTCACCCGTCTCGGCTTCCCGGGCCTCCTGCTGGTGCTCCTCGCGAGCGCCCAGCAGGGGGTTTCCGCTTCCGACAGCGAGTCGTCCGATCCCTTGGCCGGACTCGACGGGCCGCACGGCGAGGCCTGGCACACCAGCGTCGAGCGCCTGCTGGTCTACACCTCGGCCGATCAGGCGCTGAGCGCCATCGCCATCATCGACGCGCGGCACTATACCGACGCCGCGCCCGAACTGGCGGCCGCGCTGGGCAGCATGGACGACCGCGTGGTCAAGGCTGCCCTGGTGACCCTGGTCCGATTCAGCGGCCTGCGCGTGGATGCGAAGACCGCCGTGGTGACCCGGACCCTCATCCGCAAGGAGGATCCCGAGGTCCGCATCCTGGCTGCGCGCATCGCCGGCGCCGTCAAGGACGACCACGCCATACCGGATCTGATCGCCATGATCGGAGCGACCACTCCGGATGAACGGAATGCCGCCGCCGAAAGCCTCGAGAAGATCTCGGGCGAGCGCATCGGCGCCGATGCAGCCGCATGGTCGGCGTGGTGGGCGCAGGACGAACAGCGCTTCCAGAGGAAGCTGCCGCGGATCAACGAGCAGCTCGCATCGAAGGTCCCCGACCAGATCGCGGAAGCGCTGGTGTCATTGCGCAACTTCACCCACCACCCCGACGAGGTCGGTGCGCTGGTCGAGCCGTATCTCGACAGCCCCGATCCGATGATCAGGAATATCGCGAGCCAATCGCTGCCCGACCCGATGCGTCTGCGCGATCCGGCGGCGTCCGACATCGATGTGCTGGTCAATCCGGCGGTCAGAGCGCCCGTGATCGCGCCGCCCGCGCCCGCGCCCGCGCCGCCGCCGTCCGGAGG
>JACDEN010000778.1 GCA_013816415.1 Planctomycetota bacterium | reverse complement strand
GATGTCCCGGTGCACGATCAGCCGGCGCAGGCTGGTGCAGCGCTGGCCGCAGGTTCCGACCGCCGCGAACACGATCGCGCGCAGCGCGAGCTCGAGATCGGCAGATGGCCCGACGATCATGCCGTTGTTCCCGCCGAGTTCGAGCAGGCTGCGCCCGAGTCGCTTGCCGACCACAGAAGACACCCCCTGCCCCATGCGCACCGATCCGGTGGCAGAGATGAGCGGCAGGCGCGGCGACTCGGCGAGCTGCGCGCCGACCTCGCGGCCGCCGCACACCAGATTGACCACCCCCGGCGGCACGTTCGGCGTTTCCGCGATGACCTCGCACACCAGGCGGTGCACCGCGATCGCGCACAGCGAGGCCTTCTCGGACGGCTTCCACACCACGGTGTCGCCGCAGACCAGGCCGACCATCGCGTTCCAGGCCCACACGGCCATCGGGAAATTGAAGGCGGTGATGCAGCCGACGGGTCCGAGCGGATGCCACTGCTCCATCATGCGGTGGCCGGGACGCTCGCTGGCGATCGTCAACCCGTGGAGCTGACGCGACAGGCCGACCGCGAACTCGCAGATGTCGATCCATTCCTGGACCTCGCCGAGCGCTTCCTGCGGGATCTTGCCGACCTCGGCGGTGATCAGCGGCGCCAGCAGATGCTTGTCCCGGCGCACGCGCTCGCCGATGCGACGCACCAGATTTCCGCGTATCGGCGCCGGCACCATGCGCCACGCGAGGAAGGCCTCGTCAGCGGAGCGGATGGAGGCGTCGACCTCGTCATTGGCTCCAGAGCGCACGGTGGCGATGCGCGCGCCGTCGATCGGCGAATGCGCAGCGAGCGCGACGCCGCGCCCGTCGCTCCAGGCCGCGCCGATGGCGACGCCGCTGCACGTGGCGGACAGACCCAGCTGCGACAGTACCTCCTTCATCGGATCCATGGCGTCCTCGCTCCTGCCAGTGTCGCCGGACGGGCACCCGGAGCAACGCGTCCGGAGATCAGCGCTCGACGACCCCCAGCCCGGGGTCGCGCGGCAGCAGCAGCCGCGCCTGGCGGTCGATGCGCACGCCGCGGAACGGATCCTTGGAGATCAGCAGGTTCCCGTCGAGATCGGCGTAGTCGATGAGCGGCGCCAGATGCGCCGCGGCGGTGATCAGCACGCTCGATTCGATCATGCAGCCGACCATGATCTTGAAACCGCAGGCGCGCGCGACCTGCACCATCTTCATCGCCTCGCGCAGACCGCCGCACTTCACCAGCTTGATGTTGATGGCGGCGACGCAGCCGACGAGCCCCGGCAGGTCCTCGGGCGTCAGGCTCGATTCGTCGGCCATCAGCGGGATGCCGATCGCCTGCGAGATCCGCTTGAGATCGGCGTTGTGGCCGGCGGGCAGCGGCTGCTCGATGAATTCGACGCCGAGCTTCTCGAGCACCTTGGCCTTGGCGATGGCGTCCTTAACGCTCCAGCCGCAGTTGGCATCGACGCGCAGGCGCTTCTTCGGCGCGAGCCGCCGCACCTCGCGCATGATCTCGAGATCGTGCGCGACGCCGAGCTTGATCTTCAGTACCGGATAGCGCTCGGCCTCGCGTACCTTGTCGGCGACCTTCTCGATGGTGTCGATGCCGATGGTGAACGAGGTCTGCGGCGCGCGCTCGGGGTCCAGGCCCCAGTAGCGCCACAACGGCATGCGCAGCTTCTTGCCGATCAGGTCGTGCAGCGCCATGTCGACCGCCGCGACCGCGCTCGGCTCGCGCGGGAAGCGGCGGCGCAGATCAGCGAGGATGTCCTCGAGCTCGAACGGATCGCGGCCTTGAAGGCGCCTGCCCATGCGCTCGAGCGCGCGCTGGCAGCCGCGGCGGGTCTGGCCGTAGAAGGACATCGGCGCAGCCTCGCCCAGGCCTTCGAGTCCGCGCCAGCGCACGCGCACCAGCACGTTCTCCTGCGTCGCCACCGAGTGCCGCGCGATGGTGAAGCGGTGCCTGAGCGGCAGATCGAGAGGCGTCGCGGTCAGGCGCATGCGCTCAGCCGCGCGCGCGTCGCGCGGGAGCCGGCTTGGCGGCGACCGGTTTGAGACCCAGGGCC
>JACDEN010000183.1 GCA_013816415.1 Planctomycetota bacterium | reverse complement strand
TGCGGGCTCGGCCTCGCCCGCGGCGATCAAGCATGTCGAGAAGCAGCCCTGATCGACCGGTCGGCCTACCGCCAGGGCAGCGCCGGATAAACCCCTATTTGGGAAGGTAGACGTCGAGGTAGGCGTTCATCTCGGCGATCTGCTCCGGCGTCATCGTCGCCTGCTCCTCGCGGATGCCGCTCGATTCGGCCCACGCGCAGATCGTGCCCTGTACCTGGATCACCGCGTGCCAGGCGCCGGGTTCGATCACGTACCAGGTCTGCGGCAGCATCGGCAACGCGACGACGTGGTGGGGATGGTCGCCGACACCGGCGAGGCAGAGGATCGCGGCACCCTGCAGCAGCGAGCCCGCCTGGCGGCCGCCGTGGTTGCGGGTGATGGTGCGCGTGGTGCCGGGCATGCGCTCGGGATCGGGATTGGTCAGGCCGAGCTGCCACGCGCCGTCGGTGCCGTCGGCGACGCGTACGTAGCCGGGCTGGCGGCTGCGCCCGACCACCAGCTGGTTCGAGACCACCTTCTCGAGCAGGAACGGCTGCCGCTGCACGGCGTACGCCATGATGCGCGCGACCACCTCGCTCAGATGCTGGCCGTCGGTCAGCAGGTAGACCGCATCGTCGGAGATGGTCAGCGGCCCGACCTCGCGCTTCATGTCCAGGCCGTCGCGGTCGCGGATGGTGTGCACCATCTCATCGAGGGTCGGCTTCGCTTCGTTCGCCGGCCATTCTCCGAGGCGCCGACGCGCGCGCTCCTCGGCGCTGGCGTCGAGGAAGATCTTGAGCTGCGCGTCCGGGCAGATCACCGTCGTCGCGTCGCGGCCCTCGACCACGACGTCGCGCCCGGCGACGAGATCCTTCTGCAGCCGGACCAGGTGCTCGCGGCAGCGCGCATTGTTGGCGACGCGCCAGATCTCGGCGGTGATCGCCGGCGAGCGGATGCGCTCCTTGGCCAGCACCTGACCGTCCATCACCACCATGCCGTGCTCGTCGAAATCGATGTGGCGCGCGCTGACGTAGCGGGCGACCTCGATGGCATCCTCGCGGTCGATGCCGGAATCGATGATGCCGACGGTCGCCGCGCGGTACATCGCGCCGGTGTCGAGATAGAGGATGTTGAGCCGGCGGGCGAGTAGCCGGGTCACCGTGCTCTTGCCGGCTCCGGCAGGCCCATCGATGGCGATGACCATCGGCTTCGCCAGCGCCGGTCCGCCCGGTCGCAATGGCAGCGGCGTATGCATCCTGATATTTGACCCGTTATCCCGATGCGCGCAATGACGCGGCTATCCCACGTTGCCGAAGACCGCGCGCAGGGCGATCAGGCAGCCGTACGCGACGAGCGCACTCAGAGGCAGGGTCAGGATCCAGGCGATGAGGATGTTGATCGCCACGCCCCAACGCACGGCGGAGATGCGCTTGCTGACACCGGCCCCCATGATCGCGGCGCTGATGCAATGGGTGGTCGAGATCGGGATCCCGAGATGGCTGGCGGACAGGATGACCGCGGTGCCGCTGGTCTGCGCGGCGAATCCCTGCAGTGGATTGATGCGATAGATCTTCGCGCCCATGGTCTTGATGATGCGCTTGCCGCCGATCATCGTCCCCAGCGCCATCGCGGTGGCGCAGGAGAGCATGACCCAGTAGGGGACGTCATGGACGAGCTTCCCTTTGTCGTTGGTGTGCGAGTGCGGAAGGAACGACGGGTGATCGGCCATCCATTGCGGCAGGTGGTCGCTGTGCATCGTCATGAAGGCGATCAGCGCCATGGTCATTATGCCCATGGTCTTCTGCGCGTCGTTCGAGCCGTGGGAGAATGAGAAGGTGCACGCCGACACCAGCTGCAGCGCGCGCGATCCGCGATTGACGGTGCCTGGCCGCATGCGCCTGACGATCCAGAACGCGGCGATCATCACCAGCAGCGCGATGGTGAAACCGATGACCGGCGAGATGACCAGCGGCAGGAGGACGCGATTGCCGATCTCATTCCATTTCACCGCCCCCCAGCCCGCGTTCGCCGCGACGGCACCTGCAATCCCGCCGATCAGCGCATGCGACGAACTCGAGGGGATGCCGTACCACCAGGTGATGAGGTTCCATGCGCTGGCGCCGAGCAGGGCGGCGAGCACGACGACCTGATCGATATACTTTGCATCCGCGAGGCCCTGGGCGATGAACTTCGCAACTTCCGTTCCGTAGATGGCGCCAACGAAATTGAAGACGCCGGCGAGCAGCACCGCCGCGGCGAGCGACATCACCCCGGTCGAGACCGTGGTGGCGATGGCATTGGCGCTGTCGTGGAAGCCGTTGATGTAGTCGAAGATCAGCGCGACCACGATCACCGTGATCAGCAGGCTAACCATGCTTGACCGCGATATTGGTCATGATCTCGGCGACCTGGTCGCAGCGGTTGATCGCCTTCTCGAGATCCTCGAGGACCTCCTTCTCGCGCAGGATGGTCTTGGCGTCGATGTTGGGGTCGTGGAACAGCGAGCTGAGGGCGTCGCGGAACACGCCGTCGCCGTCCTTCTCGACCTGCGCCACGCTGCGGCAGCTCTCGATCAGCTGATTGTACGCGTGCCGGCGCAACTGGGGCATGATGGACGCCAGCAGCCCGGTGCATTCGACCAGCTTGTCGATCAGGTGCAGCATCGGCTTGGTCGGCTTTTCGACCCCGAACAGCACGCAGGCGCGGGCGGCGGCGTTGGTGAGGTCGACGATATCGTCGAGGCGCTTCGACAGCCGCTGCATGTCCTCGCGGTCGATCGGCGTCACGAAGGTGCGGGCGAGGGCGTCGAGCATCTCGTGCACGATGGTGTCGCCCTGGTGCTCGATGTCCTGGACCTGCTCACGGATCCCTTGCGGCGTGGTCGAGCCGTCCTTGTACTTGGCCAGCACCTTCGCCGCCTCGTGCGCGACCTGGGCCTGGTGCTCCAGGAAGTCGTAGAAATGGTCCTCTTTGGGCAGCAGGAAGCGCAGCAGGGAGTTGATCATGGGGCGACCAGCCGAGCGCAGGCTCGGGCGCATGCAAGCGATCTTAATCGGATCGTAACTGCTCAGGGGCTCCGCCCCCGCGGCCTTTCAGGCCTGCCCCCACGGGCTTTGTCGCGGCTCGGCTTCGTCGGCAAGCCTCCGAAACCGTGTGCGGATGGGCTTCGCCCATTTTATCCGCACACCGCCACTCGGCGCCCGCCCCATCGCGTAGCGATGGGGCCCCCATGCCTGAGCAGTCACATCGGATCTTAATGCGCGCTGCCGGCGTTCAGATCAGGCGGCCCAGCGCGAGCAGCGAGACGTCGTCCGCCATTTCACGTCCCTGCCGCCATTCCTGCAGCGCGCCGACCACCTTTTCCAGCGATTGGGTCAACGCCATCGTGGCGGACTCGCGCAGCGCCTGGCCGAGCCGGGTTGCGCCGAAGGTGCGTCCATCGCCGTCCGCGGCTTCGGTCGCGCCGTCCGAATACAGCAGCAGGCGGTCTCCGGGCGCGAGATCGAGCGTGATCTCGTTGAACGCGGCCTCGGTCGATGAGAAGAATCCGATCGGATGCCCCGACACCTGCGGCGACTGGACCGCGCCGTTCGCGCGGATCATGATCGGACCGGGGTGCCCGGCGCTCGCGAGCACCACGCGATGCGCGTCGAGATCGTAGATCCCGTAGGCGATGGTGAAGAATTGCATGGTCTGCGGCTGCGACGGGAACAGTGCGTTCAGATCGGCGAGCACCTCGCGCGGCGGAGCGAGCCGGTAGCCGACGCCGCCCTGCACCTGCTTCTTCAGCAGCGACGCCGGCCCGAGCAGCGGGTTGAGGAAGCGGCAGACCTGCACCGCGAGCAGCGCCGAGGCGACGCCGTGGCCGCTGACGTCGAGGACGTAGAAGCACAGGTGGCGCTCGTCGAGGCGGAAGACGTTGAGGGTGTCGCCGCCGACCTCGTCGCACGAGCGCAGGTACCAGGCGAACTCCATGCCCGGCGCATGCGGCACCGCTGAGGGCAGCAGCGCGCGCTGCACCTGCTCGGCTGCGAGCAGGTCGCGCTTGAGCCGCCGGCTCACCACTTCGAGTTCGCGCAGCTGGCGGTCCTGGATGTGCTGCAGCGAGATGATGCGGTTGGCGACCGCGAGGCGCGCCATCAGGTCGGTGTTGGTCACCGGCCGCGCGAGGAAATCGTCGGCCCCGGCCGCCATGCCCGCTTCGATGGTTTCGCGCGGATCGAGCGCCGAGATGAGGATGACGTAGGTGGAGGACGTGGCCGGCGACGAGCGGATGCGCCTGAGCAGATCGATGCCGTCCATCCCGGGCATCGCGCCATCGGTGATCACCAAGCCGCAGTCGCCATTGCGATACAGTTCCCACGCCTCGGCGCCGTCGTCGGCGCACAGGGCGCGGTGGCCGAGCCCCTCGACCAGCGACTTGAGCTGAGCGAGCGACGCGGCGTCGTCATCCGCGATCAGGATGTTCACCTGCCGGCCTGCAGACTCGGCGAGCCCGTCGTCATGACAAGGTCTCGGCCAGGATCTTCTTCGTCTGCTCGGCGCGGTACGCGACCAGCTGCGCGCGCAACTTGGGTTCGGAGACGCCGAGGATCGCCACCGCGAGCAGCGCCGCGTTGGTCGCGCCCGGCTTGCCGATCGCGAGGGTGCCGACCGGGATTCCCGGCGGCATCTGCACGGTGGCGAGCAGCGCGTCGAGGCCCTTGAGCGCCCAGCCCTCCATCGGCACGCCGAGCACCGGCAGCACGGTGTGCGCGGCGCACACGCCGGCGAGGGGGGCGGCGCCGCCCGCGGCGGCGATGATCACCTTGATGCCGCGGCTCTCGGCGGACTCGACGTACGCGCAGGCCTCCTTCGGCGTGCGGTGCGCGGAGAGCACCTTCGCCTCGTTGGCGATGCCGAACGAACGCAGCACGTCGGCGGAGGTCTTCATGACCTCCCAATCGGATTTGCTGCCCATGAGGATGGCGACGACAGGTTCCATGCGGGAAAGCTCCAGGGTTTCGCCACGGCTTAAGCCCACCCGGCTGCGCGGCAAGGAGCGTGGGAGCGTATGCCGCGCTGGCTACTGAGCCGCCGGAGGTGGCGACTGCGCGCGGCGCTTCTGGCGCAATCCCACGTTGCCGAGCTGTCCGCAGGCGGCCATGATCGACCGGCCCTTGGTGACGCGGCGGCGCACCGGCAGGCCTTCCTCGCGCAGCCAGCCGATGAAGCCGTCGATCTCGTCCTCGCTCGGCGGCCGGGTCACCGGCGAACTGCCAGGATTGTAGGGGATGAGGTTCACCAGCGTGCGGCCGAGTGGCCGGCAGAAGTCGGCGATGCCGCGCGCGTCCTCGCGGCGATCGTTGATGCCGGGCAGCAGGCAATAGTTGACCCCGAGGGTGAAGTTGCGGCGCTGCGGATAGGCGGCGAGGATGCGCTGCAGTTCCGCCAGCGGCGTTTTGCGGTTGA
Source organism: Planctomycetota bacterium (assembly GCA_013816415.1). Lineage (GTDB taxonomy): Bacteria > Planctomycetota > UBA11346 > UBA11346 > UBA11346 > JACCZE01. The sequence goes on along the minus strand of JACDEN010000183.1, from coordinate 672 downwards.
CCGGCATCATGCGCGAGCGGTCGGCGTCGTTGGCGGCGTTGAGGCTGATCGATAGATTCAGCCGCTTCCATCCCAGCTGCGCGAGCCGCGTGATGCCCTCGCCGTGCCCACTGGTGCAGATGGTGATGCGCTCGTGGCTATAGCCGAGTCCGCGGCGGTCGGTGAGCACGCGCAATGCCTGGATCAGGTGGTCGACATTGTCGAGTGCCTCGCCCATGCCCATGAACACCAGGTTGCGCGCGCGCCAGCCCAGCACCGCGCGCACGCTCACCACCTGTCCGACGATCTCGGCGGCGGTGAGATTGCGCAAGAGGCCCATGCGCCCGGTCTCGCAGAACGTGCAGCCCATGCGGCATCCGACCTGCGACGACAGGCACAGCGTGTAGGTCTGCTCGGCGCCGTCCTCGCTGCGGCGCATCGGAATGCGCACGCATTCGATCTCCGAGCCGTCGCTGGTGGTCAGGATCGCCTTGGCGGTGCCCTGCGGATCGTCGGGCTCCTGCGCGACGCGGGCGATCGGCAACAGGCCGAGCGAGAAGCGCGCGCGCCAGCCCGCGATGGTGGCTGCGGACACCGGATGCGACTCCGGCGAGAACACGCCGTCGCGCATCGCACGCGGGTAGAGTGCCGTGGCGATGCCGTGTCCGCTCGACAGCGCGATCGCCGCAGCGC
>JACDEN010000777.1 GCA_013816415.1 Planctomycetota bacterium | reverse complement strand
TCCTCGACCTGGCTCTATTACCAGAAACCCGTGCAGAACTACCTGCGCGGCCTCGGCTGCCCCGACCAGGACATCGAGGACATCACCCACGACGTGCTGATCCGGCTGGAGACCCATATCCTGCTGAACTACGATCCGGCGCGGCCGTTCCGTCCGTACTTCAAGACCGCGGTGCGCAATTTCTATTTCAGCCACCTGCGTTCGAAGGTCGCGGTGGCCGATGCCTCGGGCACGGTCGACGCGAATTCCGACAAGAAGGGCGACAGCAGCGACCTGTCCGGACTGGTCGAGTACGCCGAGCAGGCCTACGACCATTTCGCCATCGAGGCGCCGGAGCAGCTGGCCACCGGCATCAGGATGCTGCAGAGCTGGATCCTCGAGGGCCAGAAGCAGGAGATGCTGGCGGCGACCTGGAAGCTGACCGACCGCCAGGTGCGCACCCACCTCGCCAACGCCGCCGACGCGCTCGCCGAATGGATGTCCAAGCGCATCAATCCCGGCGACCTCGAAGATCTGGTCGCGGCGGCGAGCAGCACCGGCATGGCCGGCGAGGCGTCGTCCACCAACCTGCGCTCGCTGTTCACCCACCTCTCGAAGCAGAAGCGCATGCGCACGCTGTGGCTGCTGGCGCTGATCTATCGCCAGAAGACCGCGCACGGCGCACCGTCATCCTCGACTGATCCGACTCATCACCCCTAGGAGCTGCTCATGACCTGCACCGTTTTTGGCACCGTGTACGATTCGGGTTCGACGGTCCTCACCGCCGCGGTGGTCAGTACCCCGAACGTCAATGTGAACAATGCCAGCGGGTCGTATTATTTCCAAACTGCCACTTCCGGCACTTTCAATGTCACGGCCACCTGTGCCAATTATGTGCAGCAGACCATCGCAGTTCCCGTTGCCAATGGCCAGTCCAAGAGCCAGGACTTTCATCTGACCCATGTCTGATGGAAAGTGATGCAATCCGCACTCCCGGAATGGACCCGGATTTCTTGATTCCGGAGCGCCGGATGGTTCCATGGGTGCTGTGGATGGACTCCCTCGGCATCTGATCACGCAGCGGCGTCATGCCCGCTGATGGACCATTGGCGTCGGTCGGACGCAGCGCCCTCGCCTCGGCGTCGAGCGAGCGCGCGGCGCCCGCGTCGAGCGTCGGCACCGCGTCGGCCTCGACCCGCGGCGACAGCCGCAGCTCCGACGTTCCCGGCTTCGGGACTCTCGGCGGCGTGCGCCTGCTCAGCGTCATCGGCACCGGCGGCATGGGTCAGGTGTACCTCGGCCACCACCTGACCCTGAACATCGAGGTCGCGGTCAAGGTCATCAAGGACGGACTCTCCAGCGCCAAGCGCTTCCAGCGCGAGGCCGAGCTCAGCGCGCGGGTGATCCACGAGAACGTGGTGCGCGTCTACCATGCCGGCGTCGAGAACGAGTCGTTGTTCCTGGTCCAGGAATTCATCGACGGGCGCAATCTGAAGCAGGTGCTGCGGGACGACGGCCGCCTGCCCTGGCGCCGCGCCCTCGACATCGCACTGCAGGCGGCGCGCGGCCTGGCCGCCGCGCACGCCGCCGGCATCGTCCACAGGGACGTCAAGCCGTCGAATCTGATGATCACCGCGCGCGGCGGCGTCAAGGTCACCGACCTCGGCCTGGCGCGGCACCTGTTCCAGGAGCTCGACGACACCCAGACCGGCGCCGTCCTCGGTACGCCCGCCTACATGGCGCCCGAGCAGGCGAAGGATTCGCGCAGCGCGGACCAGCGCTGCGACGTCTATTCGCTGGGCGTCACCCTGTTCCAGATGCTCGCCGGCGAGGTGCCGTTCGCCAAGGTCGGCCACACCAGCATGCTGCTCGCCCACATCCACGATCCGGTGCCGGACATCCGGGCCCGAGTCGCCGACCTGCCCGAGGGCGTCGCGCGGCTGGTGCACAGCATGCTCGCCAAGGCGCCCGAGCGGCGGCCGGCCGACGGCGGCGCGGTGGTCGATCTGCTCGAGCGGCTGCGTGCGAGCGATGGCGCCGCGACCGGCGCTCCCGCCATCGATCACCGGGGACTTCCTCGTGCGGCGATCGTCCTGAC
>JACDEN010000776.1 GCA_013816415.1 Planctomycetota bacterium | reverse complement strand
CGCCGGTGGTGGTGCGCGCCGTGATCGAGGCTGTGCTGCGCTCTCGGCGGCGCCGATGCTGAGCTTCTCGTCGTCGCGGCGGATCTTCCTGGCTCGGTCGGCCACCGACATGCGTCGCGGTATCGATACCCTGGCGTCGATGGTGATGGGTGAGCTCGGCAGCGACCCGCGCTCGGGCGACTGCTTCGTGTTCGTCGGGCGCGATCGCCGCCGGTTGGTTGAAGGTACTGGTGTGGGACGAGGGCGGCTACTGGCTGTGTGCCAAGCGTCTGGACGGCGGCACCTTCGCGTTGCCCACCGTCGATGATTCGTCGTCGACCCGCGTTGCGCTGTCGCCGGCGCGCATGCATCTGCTGCTCGCGGGGATCGATGTGAAATCTGCACGCTTCCGCAAGCGTATCGCGCAATGACGCGCATACCTGGATCTCCAGCACTGGCGATTCACGGTGAGTCACGACAATCACGCGCGTGAACGACGAGATCGATCGCCTACGCGCAGAGAACCAGCGGCTCACAGCCGAGCTGGCCAAGCAGAACGAAGCGATCGCCAAGCTGCAGCACTACCTGCGGAGGTTGCTTCGAGGGCGGTTCGGGCGCGCCACCGAGAAGCTCCTCGGCCTCCCCGCGACCGACCAGCAGTTGATCGCCGAGATTGAGGCATTTCTCGGCGCAGATCGCGCCGTGCAGCCAGCGGCGTCTGCGCCGACTCCGGCCGAGACCTCGGCGCAGTCCACTGCGCCTGCCACCGCCGCTGCTCCCGCTGCTCCCGCTGTTCCCGCGCGTGGCGCGCGTCAGCGTCCGAGCGTGGCGTACCCGAACCTGGAGGTGCGCGAGAGCGTGGCCGACGTGCCGGCGGCGCAGCGCCTGGATGCCGACGGACGTCCGCTGGTGCGCTGCGGCCAGGAGGTGGTGGAGACGATCGTGTTCACCAAGCCCGAGGTCTTCATCCAGCGCACGGTGCATGTGCGCTACCGCTCGTCGAGCGAGGTCGATGCCGCGGGTCGCGCGGTGACCGCCGGCGTGCCGGTGCCAGAGCGCATCGTCGATGGCGGCATGCTCGCCGACCAGACCGTGCAAGCGATCGTCATCGGCAAGTTCGCAGACGCGCTGCCTGCCAACCGCACGCTCGAGATCTTGGCCCGGTCCGGTTGCCGACTGTCCGCATCGGTGGTCGATGCCGCGGTGGCGGCACTCGGCGACCTGCTCGCGCCGATGGCCGAGGCGATCCGCGCCGACCTGCGCAACGCGCCGGTGGTCGGCGTCGATGGCGCGATCATGCGCTGCCGCGATCCGGCGCTGCGTCGCCGCTGTCGACGAACGCCGATCTATACGGTAACCGACGGCACCCAGGCCTGGTACTGGTGGGCTCCCGACGAAACCCATGCGCACGCGTCGGAGGTCGTCGCCGGCTTCTTCCGCTGGCTGATCACCGACGGCTGGAGGGGATGGCGACGATGCCACAGCGCGCGACTGCCGAACCCGGACCTCGCGGAACTGACGCCGAAGCGATGGGCGGATCAGCAGCGGGGACGGATCCGCGCTGCCTGCTGAGGGTAGGGCGGGCGAAACATGGCAGATACCGGGCTCCGAGCGTAGGAACGGCCCTTGGATCAACCTAGACGCCGCGTTAGGTAGAGCCAGTCCCGACGATGCGGTCACCGCTGTTGGTCCTGGCTTGACCTGATCGCCTGGAGATGGGCCGCCAGTGCTATTTCGGCTTGTTTGAGATGGAACCAGGTTTGCGGTTCGCACTCGTCCCGTTCCATGCGGTCGAGTCCATGAATGATGCGTTGAATGGTGACCAGGTCCGCGCTCCCCTGCATCAGGGTCATGCACCAAGCGGACAATTGCTGGGCGATGTCTCGATTTCCGCCTGTGGATTCCTGGACCACCGCGGCGATCGACAGGCGGGTGCCTGCCGCGTCGAGGTGGCTCGGCGGAGTTGGCGGTGGCGGTATGGCGTCGGCGGACGGATCCCACCAGTTCGGGGTGCGGGGTTCAGATGCGGTCATGGTTGATGCGGGCGAGCGGATGCGCTCGCTACCTCGTCCTTGGCCACATGCGGGCAGAAAATGGTGA
>JACDEN010000775.1 GCA_013816415.1 Planctomycetota bacterium | reverse complement strand
CCGACGTACTGCGTGAGGCTCATCACCACTTCTTCGCGGATCGGATCGATCGGCGGATTGGTGACCTGCGCGAACAGCTGCTTGAAGTAGTTGTAGAACGGCTTGGGCTTGTTCGACAGCACCGCGACCGGCGTATCGTCGCCCATCGATCCGACCGGTTCCTGTCCGTCGATCGCCATCGGCGCGATGACGACCTTCAGGTCCTCGACGGTGTAGCCGAAGGCCTGCTGCTGCTGGCGGATGTGTTCGTGACGCGGCATCGGCGGCTGGGCCGGAGTGGGCAGCTGATCGAGCGAGATCTTGTAGCTGTCGATCCAGTCGGCGTAGGTGTGGGCCTTCGCCAGCTCGCCCTTGATCTTCTCGTCGTCGAGAAAAACCCCGCGCGCGGTGTCGATCATGATCATGGTGCCGGGCGCGAGCCGCGCCTTGACCGCGATCTTCTCGGGCGGGAATTCCAGCGTTCCCATCTCGGACGCGTACAGGATCTCGTCGTCGGTGGTCAGCACGTAGCGCGCGGGCCGTAGGCCGTTGCGGTCGAGGGCGGCACAGATGCGCTCGCCGTCGCAGGCGACCATGTTGGCGGGGCCGTCCCACGGCTCCATCATCGTCGCGTGGTACTCGAAGAAGCCCTTGAGCGGGCGCGGCAGATTGGCCTTCGTCGCCCACGCCGCCGGCATCATCATCGCCAGCGCGTGCGGCAGCGAGCGGCCGGTGCGCACCAGGAATTCGAGCGCGTTGTCAAAGCACGCGGTGTCGGAGCCGTCCTCGTCGAAGATCACCGGCTTGAGGTCGATGACGCCCTCGCCGATGTCCTTGTGCGCGAACAGCGCCTCGCGCGCCTTCATGCGGTTCACGTTGCCGCGCAGGGTGTTGATCTCGCCGTTGTGGCACACCAGCCGGTACGGATGCGCGCGATCCCAGGTCGGGAAGGTGTTGGTGCTGTAGCGCTGGTGCACGAGGGCGATCGCGCTGACCGCGCGCGGATCGTTGAGGTCGGCGAAGTACTCGTTGAGCGTATGGGCGAGGAACATGCCCTTGTAGATCACCGTCTTCGATGACAGCGAGACGATGTAGAAGAGCTGCTGGACGCCCGCGGCGTCCTTCGCCAGGCAGTTGTCGCGGACCAGGTTCTCGGTGCGCTTGCGCGCGAGGTAGAGCGCGAGCTCGAACTTCTTGGTCGCGACCTTGCCGCGTCCGATGAACACCTGCTTGACCGTCGGTTCGGTGCTGCGCGCGATGCGGCCCAGCGCCTTGTTGTCGGTCGGCACGTCGCGCCAGCCGAGCAGCTTCATGTCATAGGCGTCGACCGCCTGCTCGAGCGCGGACATGCACGCGACGCGGGCGCCCTCGTCCGTCGGGACGAAAATCAGGCCAGTGCCGTAGTCGCCGGTGATCGGCAGCTGGAAGCCGCAGACCTCGCGGTAGAGCGCATCGGGGATCTGGATCAGGCAGCCGGCACCGTCGCCGTCGAGCGGATCGGCGCCGACCGCGCCACGATGGTGCAGGTTGCAGAGGATCTGGATGCCGCGCGCGATGATGTCGTGGCTGCGGCGGCCCTTGATGTTCGCGAGGAAGCCGACGCCGCAGGCGTCGTGCTCGTTGCGCGGGTCGTAGAGGCCTTGAGCGGGCGGGAGTCCGTGGTTCGACATGGGCGGCTCGGTGGTTCTTCTGGACGGGGGCGGTCGGAGTTGGGTCAGGTAGATGCGGTGGCGGCGAGCAGTGCGGTCGCTCGTTCGCGGAAGGCGCGATAGGGGATCAGCTGTTCGAAGGGGGCGGGCCCGACCATCGGGCGGCTGGTCTCCAGTCGCAGCAGCGCGTCGCCGCGCTTGCCCGGAGCGAGGTGGTCCTTCTCCCACAGGCTGGCCAGTGGATTGAGTCCGGTCGCCAGCACCAGTCCGACGCGTCCTTCGTGCACCGGCACGTTGAGAACCGGCTGGCCAGGACGCCCGATCATCATGATGCCGGGAAATCCTGCCTCCTGGCATTCATCATGCAGCTGCCGTAGCTGCGGCAGCGCGCTCATCGGCACCTCGCGGAACGATGCGGTGATCGCGCCCGAGCCCGTGCGTGCCGCCTTGCTG
>JACDEN010000774.1 GCA_013816415.1 Planctomycetota bacterium | reverse complement strand
GGCCGACGACGCCACCGGTCGCGAGCCAGGCGCCATCGCGCCAGGCGAGCAGCTCCTCGCGCGCGCAGAAGGTCAGTGGGCCGTACGGTTCGGGAGGCCCGCGATGCGAGCCGTGCGCTGGACGCAGATCGTGGAACGCCACCGTCGCCAATGCGTCCACCGGTTCGGACGCCACCACCTTGGCCACGGCGTCCTCGCGGATGCGCGCCTCGGCGCCGTCATCGTTCCAGCGCAAGGTGTAGACCAGCAGGTTCGACTGCGCGTCGCGCTCGATGCGCCGCGGCAAGATCTCGGCCGCACGCGGCGTCCCGTCGACGTCGGCGGTGATGCGCGTCCCCGGCATCAATCCGTATCGCACCACCTGCCGCGTGTCCTGCGTCATCTGCGCGCCGGTTGCGAGGAAGCGGATGACGGTGGTGGTCCCCTGCTCCGACACCGTGCGCGCGGGACCCTCCGACTGCAATTCGGGAACCGCGACGAGGGCGCCGATGGGCATCGCGGCATGGTAGATGGAGATCGGGGATCGGCTATCGGGGATCGGCTGACGACGGGGCGTCGTAGCGGATGGCAGCGGCGGAGCGCCGCGGCGGATGGCAGATGGCGGGGGCGCGCACCGCAGGTGGGATGGCAGATGGCAAGAGAGCCTGGAGTCATCAGCCATCTGCAAGTCGCTGTCCTCGAAGCTGACCGCTGACCGCTGACAGCCGACAGCGGCTGTCCCGCTATCTGCCATCCGCTATCTGCCATCCGCCGCGGCGCTCCGCCGCTGCGCCCCGCCGCTACCCTTCCTTGCCCGCCATTCCACCCCGTCCATGCTGTCCAGCCCGTCGCAACCGACGGACGAGGAGGTCCCGTGCCGTCTTTCAGCCGCCCGCCGAATACCGAGCAGGAGCTCGAAGAAGTCCTCACGCAGCCGACGCCGGGGACGATCGAGGCGATGAAGGAGCTGGGCGGCGATCTGATGATCCTCGGGGCCGGCGGAAAGATGGGGCCGACCATGGCCGCGCTCGCCGTGCGTTCGATCAAAGCCGCCGGCATGAAGCACCGCGTGATCTGCGTGTCGCGCTTCGGGGCGAGCTCGCAGAAGCACGTCGAGGCGCTGCATGGGCTCGGCGCCGAGACCATCTCGGCGGATCTGCTCGAGCGCGAGTCGCTGGTCACGCTGCCCGACTGTCCGAACGTGATGTACCTCGCGGGGATGAAATTCGGAACCGCCGGCGCGCCGTCGATGACCTGGGCGATGAACGTGTTCGTGCCGGGGATCGTCGCGGAACGCTTCACCAAGTCGCGCATCGTCGCCCTGTCGACCGGCAACGTCTATCCGTTCGTGCCGGTGACATCCGGCGGAGCGACCGAGGAGGTGAATCCCGGCCCCATCGGCGACTACGCCAACTCGTGCCTCGGGCGCGAGCGCATGTTCGAGTACATGGCGACGCGCCACGGCACGAAGTCGGTGCTGGTGCGATTGAACTATGCTAATGACCTGCGCTACGGCGTGCTGCTCGACATCGCCAACAAGGTGAAGGCCCAGCAGCCGATCGATCTCGCGATGGGCTATGCCAACAGCATCTGGCAGGGCGACGCCAACGCGGTCTGTCTGCGCTCGTTCCCGCTGGCGGCGAATCCGCCGGCCTACCTCAACCTGACGGGGCCTGAACTGGTCTCGATCCGTGATCTCGCCCAGCGCGTCGCCAAGGGGCTTGGCCTGCCGGCTCCGACCTTCGTCGGCAAGGAAGCGGAGAACGCGCTGCTGAACAACGCGGCGAAATGCCACCAGCTATTCGACAAGCCGGACATGTCGATCGACACGCTGATCGATTGGACGATCCACTGGGTCAAGGTCGGCGGCGCCACGCTCAACAAGCCTTCGCATTTCGAAGTGCGCGACGGGAAATTCTGACATGGCCAACACCGCATCGCTCCGCCAACGCCTGGCCCAGGGACTGGTCATCCCCGCGCATCCGCTCGCGCTCGACAAGAACCGCAAGCTCGACGAGCGTTACCAGCGCGCGCTGACGCGGTACTACCTGGCGGCGGGCGCTGGCGGCCTCGCGGTGGCGGTGCACACCACGCAGTTCCAGATC
>JACDEN010000182.1 GCA_013816415.1 Planctomycetota bacterium | reverse complement strand
CCACCTGCTGGCCTCGTCACAAGCGCGCACGCGCCTCCTGGTCCAGGATCAGCAGATCGGACACCGCCTGGCGGCCGCTGAAACCGCCGGTGCATGCAGCGCAGCCGAGGCCACGGCAGTCGAGGTGGCGTCGCCGCACCAGGCGCTGCGCGAGAACCGCGGTCAACGCCGGAAGCAGCAGATCCGGATCGACGCCCATCTCGATCAAGCGCGGTACGACCTCGGCGGCACGGCCCGCATGCACCGTCGTCAGGACCAGGTGACCGGTCAGCGCCGCACGCACGCACGCGATCGCCGTCCCAGGATCACGCACCTCACCGACCACGATCACATCCGGATCATGGCGGAGGGCGGCGGTCAGGGCGTCGCAGAAGCCGAATCCACGCGCCGCAGCGACTTCGATCTGGGTGATGCCTGCCACCCTGCGCTCGACCGGATCCTCGATGGTTAGCACATGGCGGTCCTGCCGCTCCAGCGCCAGCTCGGCGAGCACGCTGTGCAGCGTGGTGGTCTTGCCGGAACCGGTCGGTCCGGCGACCACGATCAGTCCATCGGGTCGCCGTGCCAGCGCCCGCAGGATCGCGACCACCTCCTCGGGCAGTCCCAATCCATCCGGGGTGGGCAGGATCCCGATGGAGGGAAGTCGGATCGCGGCCCGTTGGCCGCGCACGGTCGGCAGGAAGGATGCCCGCAGATCTCCGGCGATTCCGAACGCGCTGCCATCGATACGGCCGTCCTGGGCTTCATCGGTGATGTAGGCGGGGAGTCCGGCCAGGGACTTCAGACGCGCGATGGCGGCTGCGGCATCGCCGCGAGCGATGCGCCCAACCACCGAGCGGACTCCGTCGATGCGCGCCACCGCGACCAGTGCGGCATCATCATCCGGCTCCAAGGCGAAATCGCTGGCGCCGAGCGCCGCGGTCCGCCGGATCAGATCTTCCAACGCTCCGCTCATTCGAGGCTCCTGCGCTGGTCGGAGGCGGCCAGGTGATGATCCATCAGACGCGGGACGGCTTCCTCGGAACCTTTTTGCGCGGTCCTGTCCATCGGAATGCGCTCCGCCACCGAGCGCATCGTCAGCGACATCAGGCCGACCAGGAGCAGCGCTGCCGCGGACATCCCCGCGATCTCGAGCGCGAACGAGCGCGCGGCACGTCCCCGCCGCGAGCCCTCCTGCCGTATCCGCGACATCACGCGCGCGGTATACACATGCGCATCCCGTTCGGTGAGGTGTCGCTGCCACATGCCCGCGATGAACGAGTCGGCGCTGCGTTCGGGAGCGGTCATCTGCGAGGCGACTTCGCTGATGATCAGATGCTGGCGCAGGAGCCGCAGGAGATCGGCATCCTCGGCGATCGCACGGGTGAGCGTCGCGATGTCGAGCGGCCCCGGCCGTCCATCGAGGACAAGCGCGATCAGCTCCTCACGGGCCTGCGGGGTCATGGCCAGGCCTCCTTGCCGACGCGCCCTTCCACACAGCGGCGCAGGACCTCGCGCACGCGGAACAATGCCTGCCGCACGGCGTTGCCCGCGCGTCCCAGGTCGCCGCCCATGGTGTCCGAGTCGAGGTCCTCCTCGTAGCGGAGCCGGACCAGCTCGCGGCTGTGGGCCGGAAGATCGTCGATGCACAGGCGCAGGGCGGAATGCACGTCCCGCAGCGCCATGGATTGGAGAGGCGTCTCATCGATGGCCAGGGCGAGCAGCGCAGCGACATCGCGTTGGAAAAGCCGGCTGCGTCGGCCTTCCTTGCGGCGCTCGTTCGCCACCACTTTGCGGGCGATGCCGCGCAGCCAGGCCAGGAATCCACGCTCACCGTCGTAGTCGGCGAAGTTCCGATAGGCGATGAGGAAGACCTCCTGCGAGACGTCGTCCACCCACATCGGGTGGACCCCGAGCATGCGGACGAACGTGCGCAGCACGGCCTGGTGCTCGGCGACCAGAACCGAGAAGGTGCCGTCGGGGTCTTCGCGTTCGTCCATCTACCTACCCTTTGTCGGCAGTCGTCGTGCCGTTACGAGGAAGATGTCCGGCCGACCGCCGCTTGGTCCGGAGGGAGCTGACCGCGCGGTCAGCGCAATCGTCCTTACCCGTTGGCGGAATGCATGATCGGCCCCCGTGTCCCGACGTTGTCGGACCGGTTCCGCCCCCACTGGCCCGCCATCCCCTGGCGTCATACTCTGCCCCCCATGCCTGCCCAGTTCGACATCATCGTGATCGGCGCCGGCCACGCCGGCATCGAGGCCGCCGCCGCCGCCGCCCGTTTGGGCTGCCGCACGGCGATGGTCAGCGGCAACCTCGACACCATCGGCAAGATGTCGTGCAATCCCTCGATCGGCGGCGTCGCCAAGGGCCAGCTCGCGCGCGAGGTCGACGCGCTCGGCGGCCTGATGGGCCTCGCGACCGACGCCACCGGCATCCAGTTCCGCACCCTCGGCCTGTCCAAGGGTCCCGCGCTGTGGAGCCCGCGCGCGCAGTGCGACAAGGCCGCATACGCGGCCTGGATGAAGGAGCGCATCGAGGCGACGCCGAATCTGTTTCCGATCCAAGGCGAAGCGGTCGACATCCTGACGTCCTGCGTTCTCGGTTCTCAGTTCTCGGTCGACAGCCGACCGCGGATGCCTTCCGACCCAGAACGTAGAACGCAGAACGCCGGACGTTCCGTCTCGGGCATCCGCCTCCGTGACGGCCGCACGCTCGAAGCGCCACGCGTTGTGCTCACGACGGGAACCTTCCTCCAAGGCCTCATGCATCAGGGCGAGACCAGGACCGGCGGCGGGCGCATGGGCGATCAACCGGCGATGGGGCTCTCGGACAGCCTGCGCGGGCTCGGGCTGCGGTTGATCCGCCACAAGACTGGCACCCCCTGCCGCATCCATGGCGATTCCATCCGCTGGGATCTGTGCGAGGAGCAGCCGGGCGACGAGCCACCAAAGCCGTTCAGTTTTCTGACCGCGCGCATCACGCAGCCGCAGATGAGCTGTTGGATCTGCCACACTACCAAGGAGTCGCACGCGCCGATCCTCGCCAATCTGCATCGCTCGCCGATGTACAACGGCCAGATCAGCTCGGTCGGTCCGCGCTACTGCCCATCGATCGAGGACAAGGTGGTGCGCTTCAAGGACCGCGACAGCCACCACCTGTTTCTCGAACCCGAGGGCCGCGCGACCAAGGAGATCTACGTCAACGGCCTAAGCACCAGCATGCCGATCGATGTGCAGGACGCGGTGCTCGCGCTGATCCCCGCGCTCGCGAACGCGCACGTGCTGCGCTACGGCTACGCCGTCGAGTACGACGTGGTCGCGCCCGAGCAGATGACGCATGCGCTGGAAGCGCGCACGGTGCCGGGATTGTTCCTCGCCGGCCAGATCAACGGCACCTCGGGCTACGAGGAGGCCGCCGCGCAGGGCATCGTCGCCGGCGCCAACGCCGCGCTGACGCTCGCGGGCGCGGCTCCGCTGGCGATCTCGCGCGCCGACGCCTACATCGGCGTGCTGATCGACGACCTGGTCACGCGATGTCCGGAAGAGCCGTACCGCATGTTCACCAGCCGCGCCGAGCACCGCCTGCATCTGCGCTCCGACAACGCTGACCGCCGGCTGACGCCGCTCGCCGCGCGCGCGGGCCTGGTGCCGAAGGAGCGCGCCGCGCTCGTCGCCGCGAAGGAGAGCGCGGTGGCGACGCTGGTCGCGACGGTACCCGATGAGCTGCAGCGGAAGATCGCTGGCGAAGGCATGGCTTTCGCCGAGGCGAGCGTCCTCCTGCCCGCGCTCGCGACCGCGGATGCGCTGGTCGCCGAGCAGGCGTGGATCGAGCTCCGCTATTCCACCTACCTCGAACGCCAGCAGACGCGCATCGACCAGCTCCAGCGCTTCCGCGATCTCGAATTGCCGGCGGATCTCGATCTCGCAGCGATCGCCTGCATCAGCCACGAAGGCCGCCAGCGCCTCGCCGCCGCCAAGCCGCGCACGCTCGGTGAGGCCAACTCGCTCCCCGGCGTCAGCCAGGCGGATCTCGAAACGCTCTATGCGGTGATGCAGGGCCGCGGACGTCGCAGCGCGTCCGCCTGATCAGTCCATTGGTGCCGCGTGAGGCATTTGCTCGGGCATCTCGACCTGGATGTGCGCCAGCGCCTCGGCGGCCTCCTCCGGCGAATCCACCAAGTGGAGCAGATCCATGTCGCCGTGCGAGATGTAATGGTGCTCGTGGTCCATCTGCGACTTGATCCAGGTGAGCAGGCCATGCCAGTACGACTTGCCGTAGAGGATGATTGGGAAGGGCGTGATCTTCCGCGTCTGCACCAGGGTCGCGCATTCGAACAACTCGTCGAGCGTGCCGAAGCCGCCGGGCATCACCACCACCGCGCAGGTGTGCTTGAGGAACATCACCTTGCGCACGAAGAAGTAGTGGAAGTCGACGCGCACGTTGATGAAGCGGTTGCCGCTCTGCTCGTTGGGCAGACGGATGCACAGGCCCACGCTCTGGCCGTTCGCCTCGGCCGCGCCCTTGTTGGCGGCTTCCATGATGCCGGGGCCGCCGCCGGAGATGACCGGGAAGCCGCGCTCGACCGCGTGCGCGGCGATCGCCTCGGCGGCCTTGTAGTAGGGGTCGTTGGGCTTGGTGCGCGCCGAGCCGAAGATCGTCACCGCCTTGGGCAGTTCGCTCAGTTGCTGGAAGCCGGCGACGAATTCGCCCATGATGCGGAACATCCGCCAGGCGTTCTGTTCGGTCTTGCTGTTGGCCATGTGATTCCTCGTCCGATCTCGGCGGAGCCGCGATCATTCCCGGTGTCGCGCAGGTGGCAACCCGCCCGTGATGCGGCCGCCGGCGCAAGTGCCGGACAGGACGCGTCATGGGAATATACCCCACAACCTGTCGCGGCGCTCGCGCCGCGCATCGCGCAGCCACGACATCGATGGGCGCCACGGCGGGCATGAGTCGATGGAAGGCGCGACTGGCCATTGCCAGCCCCCCTGCAGCCCAGCACGCTGCGCGGGAAGGATGCCCATGGTCAGCCATTCCGGCCCGCAGCCGAAGATTCCACCGGACGACGAATCGGCTCCCATCTTCCGCGACATCTGGAACCGGCTCGAGAGCGAGATCGGCAAGGACAAGCTGCGCTTCCCGCGCGAGATCATCTGGCTGGGCGGCGCCCCCGGCTCGGGAAAAGGCACCAATACCCCGTTCATCCTGCGCGAGCGCGGCATCACCGCGGCGCCGATCGTCACCTCGGACCTGCTCAACAGCCCCGAGATGCAGCGGATCAAGGACGCCGGCAACCTGGTCGGAGACCGTGAGGTCGTCGGCCTGCTGTTCCGCAAGCTGCTGACTCCGACCTACGAGAACGGCGTGCTGGTCGACGGCTTCCCGCGCACGCGCATCCAGGTCGAATGCCTGAAGCTGCTCTACCAGCGGATGCTCGAGCTGCGCCACGAGTTCCGCTCCACGCCGCTCGCCCCGTTCTTCCCCAAGCCCGCGTTCCACATCACCATCCTCTACGTCGAGGAGAAGGAATCGGTCGACCGCCAGATCAAACGCGGTCGCACGACGCTCGCCCACAACCAGCGCGTCGCCGAGACCGGCGTCGGCGCGGTCCACGAGGAGCGGCCGACGGACTTCAGCGAGGAATCGGCGCGCAAACGCTACCGCGTGTTCATGGACCAGACCTACGGCGTGCTGCAGTCCCTCAAGCAGGTCTTCCACTTCCACATCATCAACGCCCAGGCGGATATCGCGGCGGTCGAGCGCAACATCATGCGCGAGTTCAAGTATCAGAGCTCGCTCGAGCTCGAGGACGAGACGCTCGACGCGATCAACCACATCCCGATCGCCGGCGAGATCGTGCTGAATGCGCGCCAACACCTGGTGCGGCGGCTGGACTCCTACCAGCGCGACCAGGAGGCGCTCTTTAAGCGCGTGATCGCGGTGATCGACCAGGAGATCATGCCGGTGGTGCTGATCCACGGCATCACCGGCCTGGCGAAGATCACCACCGAGAACGAGATCTTCGCCAACCAGCTGGCGATGAACATGCTGATCGACGTGATGAACGAGCGCGGCTACCGCGTCACCGGCACGGTCGAGGCCCGCGACATCCCGGCGCGCATCGACCCGGCGACCAACTACAT
>JACDEN010000773.1 GCA_013816415.1 Planctomycetota bacterium | reverse complement strand
AGCGCACGCAGCGTCCATCGCTGGTCCTCGAACCGCTCGGCGGCCCATTGGATCTGAAGTCGCACCTGGACCGCATCCATGGCCAGTACTTCAGCGATCTGCCGCGTCCGGATATCACCTGGGGCCGCTCGCGAACACGGCTGCCGCGCCGTCAGGTCCGGTTCGCGACCTACCGGCCGCGGCCACGTCCCCTGGTGACCGTGAGCCCACGCCTGGACCAGCCGTGGATCGCGCGCCTGTTCATCGATTTCGTCCTCTATCACGAACTCTGCCATCACGCGCAGGCCAACGCCCCGATGCGCGGCGAGCGCGTCCACGGCAAACGTTTCCGTACGTGGGAGCGCCGATTTCCCGGATTCGATCAGGCCACGCGCTGGGAACGCGAGAACCTGGATCGGTTCCTCGGCTGAGGCTGCAACTGACGCCGACGTTGAGACGGGCACGGATTGCCCATGATCTCCACAAAAATTGTAAACTGTGTTGGAATAATATTTTATAAGCTAAATAATATTACATAATATATATTATCGGACATCTTAAGTCGGGATAGGGATCCCTTGGCCAGGCTCCACCAGCGGTTGAGAAATTCACCAGGATCGAGCACTGCTGCTCAGGACGCCGGACTCGCGAGCTTCTCCAACAGCCGCAGCGATGCCATGCGGACGTCCCCTTCCGAAGTCGTCGACAAAACGCGGAGCCTGTCTTCGATCGTTTTACGAAAATCTGGGTGCGTCGCCATGCACTCCAGGAAGGCGATGACCGCGGTCCGCAGGTACGTCCAGTACGTTCCACGGGCGATCGCTTCGAGGACCGTCAACAGGGAACGCGACTGGTCGCCATCGTTCATCATCGTCTGGACCGCTGTCGGTTCGGCGGTGCCGAGCAGATGTGCCAGGAATTCATAGAGTCCCACCTCGACCAGCGAGGCGTGATCGCCGAGGACCGCGATCAAACGAGGTGTGAACGCCTCGACCGATCCGAAGAAGCGTTCGATTGGTACCGTCGACACGGAGAACGGCCCGGATGAACGACGGTCCTGCTGGTGATACCAGCGCGACAGCGACCACCATGCTCCGGCGCGGATGGTGCCGGGATACGGGCCGAAGACGCAGCGCAGCACGAAGCGATGAAGCTCCTCATGCTCTCGGGCTTCCAGCTGGATTTCGGCGATGCGCAGAAGTTCCCCGCGGGTCTCATCGGATGCCTCATGGAAGCATGAAGGGACGAAGCGGTCGGGGATCGCCCCGCGCTTGGCCGCTTCCTCGACGCCGTACTGTCCGAACCGCAGGTGACCTTCGGCAGCGAGATAGCGGCAGACCTCCGCCACGGTCGACGAGGGCAGTGCGGCCCCCTCCGACAGCATTGACTGGATGATGTGCTGGTCCTCCTTGCCGACGCGCGCGACCCGCAGGGCGATCTCTGGTTTCATTGCGCGGCACAACACCCGGGCCGCACGTTCACGGATGTGCTGGTCTGGTGTCGATTCCACGACGTGCAGCAGCGCATCGGCAAGGATTCCTGCGCCCCCTTCGCGTCTGGCAAGCGCGTCGGTGAGCGCGAACAGAAGCTCCGGCGATCCCTCACGCAACAGTGGTTCGATCGGCTCCAGGACGCCGAGCGCAATCAGCCTGACCGCAGCGGCGGTGCACTGCGGCGACTCTCCTTGGAGGGCTTCCCTCAGACGCGGAACGTCGCCGACGGCGAGCGCCGCAGCGAATACCGTTTCCGCATCGGCCGCGCGCAAACCATCGCGTGCGGTCTCGGCATCGGTCGCGCCCAACAGGGCCAGACCGACTGCGGCCTCGAGCGGGAACGGTGAGCGGCACAGCTGGCGAAGCTGCTCGACCACCAAACGATGTTCGTTCACCTGGCCATAGGTGGTGACCACGCGCCACGACGACAACGCCAGGGCCGCCTCATCGCGGATCTCCTGCGCTGACGAACGCATGGCTCGGCAGGCAACGCTGATCGCGGTCTTGTCCCCGAACCGCGCCCGCAACAGGGCTGCGAGTTCGCGCGTCAGGTCGAACGGCGTACGCACGCCGATCTCGACTGCCATGGCGATCCCGGCTTCCTCACGGCGCGGCGACATGGTC
>JACDEN010000181.1 GCA_013816415.1 Planctomycetota bacterium | reverse complement strand
CCTGTCATGGCCGCACGTCTCGACCGATCGCCGTGGACGCATGCGCATGCTCCTGGAATGGCTGATCGAACTGCACAAGGGCCAGCACCCGTCACGCGACTCGTCGATGGATGCGCTGCTGCTGGCGCTGATGACCGAGCACATCACCGCCGAGCCGGGACCCGCGGACGCTCTGGTCGCGGCCGTACGCACCTATGTGACCAGGCACCTGATCGAGCCGATCTACCTCGCGGACATCGCCGAACATGTGCGCATGAGCCGGTTCCATTTCGCGCGCATGTTCCATCGCATCACCGGCCGTTCGCCGATGCGCTTCGTGCGCGAATCGCGGGTGGAGGCCGCGCGCGCGCTGCTGGTCAGCTCGAACCTGCCGCTGCGCTCCATCGCCCCGATGGTGGGTTTCACCGACGAATTCCAGCTGTCGCGTGTGTACCGCCAAGTGACCGGGCAGCCCCCAGGATCGACGCGGAAGATGGGAGACACCAGGGGATGACGGAGTGAGGGGATGACGGATGGCGACGTCCTGCCATCCTCTCGCTCAGATCGCTCAGACCCGCGGTTGCGCCCTCGGCGCGCGGCGTCGCAGTGGGATGACCAGCAGCGCAGCAACGATCGCCAGTCCACCGCCAAGGCCGCAGGTCGAGGTGCTGCTCCCTCCGCTGTCGACGGTGCTGCCCGCGCTGCCGGGACCAGAGCCGGTCGCCGTGCCGGTGGAGGACGAACCGGAGGAGCCCGACGTCGTTCCGCTCGTCGACGAGGTTCCGCTGGTCGAACCCGTTGCGCTGGTCGAACCGGTGCCGGTCGAGCCGGTGGTGCCGGTGGTCGACGCCACCGGAGTCCCGTTGGACGGATACACCATGTGCTCGCCGGTGAGCAGGGGGGCGATCATCTCGGCGATGGTGATGTGCCCCATCATGTCCGGGTGCGCCTGATTGGCTTCCATGGCCCATCCGAAGGAGATCCCGCGACCCTCCATGAATTTCACCAGATCGGCGCCGGCGACGGAGTCCTCGGCGACGATCTCCTGCACCATGGCGTTGAGTGCTGATTCGTAGCCGAACACGTACTGGCTCAGGGTGGCCGGCATGAGGATGATCTGGCTGGTCTTGGTCTTCACACGGGCGATCACCTGCTTGAGGTCGGCCTTGAGCTGCGCGATGGTGTGGCCGGCGGCGAGATCGTTGCCCCCGTATTCGATGATGACCAGATCGCTCGAGGTCGCCGGTGCGACCACCTCGCTGTCGACGACCGTCAGGCCCATGGCGGTCGTCCATCCCCCGTGGCCCGACTGCAGCCAGGACACACCCGCATAGCCGGAGCGCGCGTTCAGCAGTCGGGCGAGATGGGAAAAATACAGGTACGGCGCGCAATCGGCCTGGCTCATCGTCCAGGTGCTGCGGTACGCCTGCACGCCCGCGGTCACCGAATCCCCGAATCCGATGATCGTGAACGGCTGCTTCGCCGCCAGCCGCGCGACCGTGGGAGCCAGGTTCGAAGCTCCGTAGAGCATGGTGTCGCCATCGAACACCGAATCGGGGCCCGACGTCGGAGAGAGCGCCGGAGCCGCATCGAAGACTGGGCTTTCGACGCCCATGCGATCCAGGATGACCGCGGTCTCGGTGGTGATCGGTCCCTTCACCGAAAGGACGAACTGCCAATCGACGTTCGGAGACGAGGAGGTGGTTCCGAGCTCGGCCCAACTGAAATCGATCTTGCTCCACGCCGTACCGACGGATTTCTCCGTGCCTTTGGCAACCACGACCACGGGCAGCGAGGCCTTCGCGTAGAAGGTGATGCCGGCGCTGCCCGCGGGATAGGCATCGTGCTCCATGGCGATGATCCCGGTGCTGCCCGGGGCGAGCACGACCTTCAGCGCCATTCCGCCGGTCACCGATTCCTTGGTCGCCCACAGCCGCGTCTTCAGCGGCACCACCTGGGCGGCCGATCCGAGATCCGGACGCAGCCAGATGCCCGGCATCGCCTCCTGGTCTTCGCCGTTCTTCGCCAGCGGCGTGAAGGTGGCTCCGGCGCACCAGCAGGAGCATGAAAGGATGGCGGCCGCACGTACGCAGGATTTGAACATGCGGCGACCCTAGCGTCGCCGTGGAGTGCATGACAGGTCGCAGGCATCCGGCGGCGGATCGACCACGGTGCCTGTATCAGACATCATGGAAATCCCTGCGGTGTTGGCTGTTGGCGCCGGACTCGGAGTCGCTCCGGCCACCCGGTCGTGACGCGACCGCTCGCATCCATGACCGATTCGCCCATGCCATCCGTGGCGACGCGCGGCGATCAGCGCGAGCGCGGAGGAGGAGGAGGAGGAGGAGCCTGTGGATCCGGCGTCGCGGCATTGCTGATCGACCGATGCGGCAGCGACCGCATCCTCCGCTGGCGGAGTTCGAGGATCAGCCAGGTCCAGACGAAGCCGATGAGCAGCCACTGCATCGTCCCGAACAGATAGAATTCCGCGGCCGATGACCGGCGGAAACCGATGCCGATCGATGCGCACTGATCGAAGACCTGCAGGCCGAGGTAATCCACGGTCTTCAACAGGTCGCGCAGGTCGCGGTTGGGCAGCCAGGCGTGGACCAGCGCCACATGCGCGGCCCCGATGGCGGCAGCGGCCACGGACGCGACCTCCCACCTGGGCCATCGCCGGATGCTCTTGGATGTCCTGTTTTTCATGGCGCCCCGATGAGACAACGCATCGCGTCACCGAAGGTTCAAAGTCCCCGACCGCGCTCAGCGCGGGCCGGTACGTTCAAGCGGTGGGCGAGCGCGATCGACGGATCCATCGCAGCGAACGGCGCGAACGGATGCTCCAGGGCCTGCATCCCATCAGATGGCCATTGGCCAAATTCCGGCTGCGGCCTACGCTCCTCGGACGCGGGCGACCGCCGTGCGCGGTTCCGATCGGGAGCGACCATGCCTGAAGATGATATGGCGCCTGCGCGTGTTCCAGCGACCCGACGCCTGCCGCGGCCATGCCGCGTCATCGCGGTGCTGGTGATGCTGGCGCTCAGCCAGGGCTGCCTGGAACGATCGTCCGGGAATCCCGCCGCCGCTGCGGTGATACGCGCGAACGCCATCTTCGAAACCGCCATGCATTGCGATCTCCCGGTCGCCAATCCGTTCAGGGATGCGCATCTGCGCGGCGACTTCATCTCGCCCGCCGGTGCCCATGTCGCCGTCGACGGCTTCTATGACGGCGCCGGCGACTGGCGCGTGCGCTTCGTCCCGCGCGAATCAGGCGCCTGGCGCTACCAGCTCGAACTGGACGGACCCGGCTTCGACGAGCACGCCTCCGGTCGGTTCGATTGCGCAGGATCGATGGGCGACGGTTTCCTCAGGCTGTCGCAGCGAAACCCTTTTCGCATGGAATACGAGAGCGGCCGTCCGTTCTATCCGATCGGCGTGCAGACCTGCCATGGGATCGCCACGATCGATAGCGACGGCCCCAATCCCGACGGCTCCTGGCGCACCGTCAGCGTGGACGAGTGGTGCCAGGCGTTCAGCGGCGCGGTCAACCTGGTGCGCGTCCAGCTGGGGACCGGAACGACGGCCGGGTGCGCCCTCGACCTCATCTCCGACCGCGCGCATCCGGACCGGTACGATCTGCAGAACGCCGCCGGCCTCGACCGCATGTACGCGCTGCACCGCGCGGCCGGCTTCAGCGAGATGGCGATCCTGTTCCAGGACATGAGCGCCTACAACCGCGATGAGCACGCCTTCGGCTCGGTCGTCGACCTCAGTGATTTCAAGAGCCTCGGCGCGGCCAATCTCGCGCAGCAGGAGCAGTACATCCGCTACGTCGTCGCGCGCTACGGCTGCTCCGTCGACATCTGGGAGATCTTCAACGAGGATTCGTACGCACCCGACGACTACCTGCGCCACCTGTACCAGGTGATCCGCGGCGCCGATCCGTACCGCCACATGATCACCACCAACTTCTCGCGCCCCGCCGCGGACTACTGCGACCTGGTGGTGCCGCATCAGTACGTCGCGGTCCCCGATTTCGAGGTCGACGCGCTGCTGGCCCGCCAGATCGGCGTCCTCAAGTCCTATGGGAAGGTGGTCCAGTACAGCGAATTCGGCAACAAGAGCACCCTGTCGAACGACGATCCGGTGAAGTGGCGGCTGGCAGCGTGGACCGCGTTCATGAACGAGTCGGGCATGCTGTTCTGGAGCATGTCGGGACGCAAGACGGCGCCATCGCTGGAGCTGCCGGGAAACGCCAATGCCTACCTCGGACCGGAAAGCCGCGCGCACTTCCGCGTGCTCCAGGACTTCTCGCGCGACCTCCCGATCACCATGCGGCCGCAGGCCGTCGAGAGCCAGTCGCAGCAGTTCCGCGCCTACTGCCTCGGCGATGCCCGGACCACGGTCATGTACCTCCACCACGTCGTCGACCACGAACACCCGACGTCCGCGGAATCCGTGCGCATCCAGCCTGGACCGGGACGCTACCGGGTGCATTGGATCGATCCCCGCGACGGCGCGTCGTTGATCGCGGATCCTGCGATCAGCGGCGGTTCGAGCCAGTTCCTCATGGTCGCGGTGCCTCCTTTCACAGTCGACGCGGCCTGCCGCATCGATCGCGTCGACGTGCTTCCCGTGGCGATCGCCAGACCGGTGCTGCCGGCGGCTGATCCGCCTTCCGACCGCTGGCGCCGGTCGTGGCTCCTCGGCGCCGCCGGCCAGCGTGACTGGTTCGTCCTCGATGGACTGGTCGACGCGCGCGAGGGGATCCTGCAGATCGCCGCGGCCGCCGATTCCGAAGGCGAAGCCCTGCTGCATCGTCCGCGCTTTCCCGGCAGCGTGCGCGTCGATTTCGTGGGATGGATTCCGAGCGAGCATCCCTGCGACCTCGACGTCATGCTCAACGCCGGCGCTGGCGGAGCCGGCAGCGGCTACCTCTTCCAGTTCGGCGGCAAGGGCAACACCATGACGCGCCTGCTGCGCGCGGGAAAACCGATGGCGGGGACGGAGCGCGCCGACCTGAGACTCGAGCCCGGGCGGCCCTACCGAGTGGTCGTGGAAAACGATCACGGCGCCCTGCGGCTGCGCGTCGACGGGGTCGAGGTGTTCTCAGCAACCGACCCGGAACCGCTCACAGGAGAAGGGCAAGATCGCATCGGATTCTACACCTACGGCGGCACCTTGTGCGTCTGCGATCTGACGGTGGACGTGCCCAAGGCGGACGCGGCGAGGCCGTGACGCCCGCACCCCCGTGTGCGCTGCCGATGCAGCGGAAAGCACATCACCAGCGGGCTGCTGCGATCAGGTGGCGGCGCAGCTCGTCGCGTTTTCGATGATGCGAGCACCGCCGATCGCCATTCTCGCCCTGGTGGAGGCCCACGCCCCGGTCGGCCACTCCTTCGGCGTGACCGCCGCTCCGAGCCGACCAGCCGCATAGGCGGCCTCGACCGTCGCGAGTGCACGCAGTCCATCGTCGACGACCACCGTCGGTTGTCTGCCGTCTTTGAGCGCGCGCAGCACGTCCGCGAACTGGCGGCGATGCTTCCACGAACGGTGCTCGGTCTCTGGTGCCTCCGCTGACGGTTCGTCCGGTTCAGGGGTCGGTGGCGCGGATCCGTCGGCGAGCTGCCAGCGGACGATGGCATTTCCGGCGATGGCGATGGTGCCGCGGGTGCCGGTCGCTTCGATCTCCATCGGCAGCTCCTGATCGGTGGAGGTCGTCGCCTCGAAGATCGTCAAGGCGCCGTCGCGGTGGCGCAGCAGCAGCGCCACCGTGTCCTCGACCTCGAGATGCGGATGGCTGCGGTTGGCGACCTCCGCCTGGACCGAGACGGCGGGTCCGGCGGCGGCGAGCGCGAGGTCGATGCCGTGGATCGCCTGGTTGATCAGACAGCCGCCGCCGTCGAGCCGCCTCGTGCCGCGCCACGCCGCCGACGCATAGTACGCATCGTCACGTCGCCACTTCATCGACACGCGCACGTTCACCAGGTCGCCGAGACGTCCACTACGCACTGCCTGCAGCAGATGGCGCGCCACGCCGAAGCGTCCCTGGAACACCGGGAACAGCCGGACGCCGGCAGCGTGGCAGGCCTCGGCCGCCGCTGCTGCGGCGGCCAGCGTCACGTCGAGCGGCTTTTCGCAGAGCACATGCCGCCCGGCGTGCGCACCTGCCACCGTGAGAT
>JACDEN010000180.1 GCA_013816415.1 Planctomycetota bacterium | reverse complement strand
CCGTCGACCTACGCCGCGATCATCTCGACCATCCAGGAACGCGGCTACGTCAAGCTCACCAACCGCCGCTTCTATGCGGAAAAACTCGGCGACATCGTCACCGGTCGTTTGGTCGACGCCTTCCCCGACCTGATGGACTACAGCTTCACCGCGGGCATGGAGGAGGACCTCGACGAGATCGCCGAGGCCAAGTCGGAATGGAAGGGCGTGCTCGACGCGTTCTACAAGGACTTCACCGGCAAACTCGACAAGGCCGGTAGGAAGATGAAGCCGAACGATCCGGTCGAGACCGACATCGACTGCCCGAAGTGCGGTCGCAAGATGGCGATCCGCACCGGCCGCACCGGTGTGTTCCTCGGCTGCACCGGCTACAACCTGCCGCCGAAGGAGAAGTGCTCGAGCACCATCAACCTGGTCCCCGGCGAGGAGGTGGCGACGATCGCCCCTACCAACAGCGCCGCCGACGAGGAGGCGACCGAGGCCGACGCGAGCGCGCTGCTGGCCAAGAAGCGCTGCCCGGTGTGCGCCACCGCGATGGACTCGTACCTGGTCGACGAGAAGCGGAAGCTGCACATCTGCGGCAAGAATCCCGACTGCACCGGCACGCTGGTCGAGATGGGGCAGTACAAGATCAAGGGCTACGAAGGCCCGGTCATCGACTGCGACAAGTGCGGCGCGCAGATGCAGCTGCGCACCGGCCGCTTCGGCAAGTACTTCGCCTGCACCAAATACCCCGACTGCAAGAACACGCGCAAGCTCATGCGCAATGGCGAGGCGGCACCGCCACGCATCGCGCCGGTGCACATGAAGGAGCTGGCCTGCACCAAGTCGGACGGCTACTTCGTGCTGCGCGACGGCGCGGCCGGCATCTTCCTCGCCTCGAGCGCCTATCCGAAATCGCGCGAGACCCGCCCACCGCTGGTCACCGATCTCGCGCGCCACAAGGCCGAGCTCGATCCGAAGTATCATTACCTGGCCGACGCCCCGCAGGCGGACCCGAAGGGTAATCCGGCGATGATCCGCTTCAGCCGCAAGACCCGCGAGCACTACCTCGCGAGCGAGAAGAAGGGCGAACCGACCGGCTGGACCTCGTTCCTCGTGAATGGGAAGTGGGTGGTCAAGGAGCCGGAGGCGGAGGCGCCGCGCGAGCGCAAGGGCGGTAAAAAGAAGCCGGTGCCCGCCGGTTGATCAGGACACCGCTCCCGGCGCGTGCGGCCCTGACCCGGTGACACGTTGGTTACGCGCGGATTCGCGGGACGTGCGATGATCCCCGTTGGAGGTCCCTCGTCGTGCGCAACGAACCGATCGATCGTCGATCATTCCTGAGATCCATGGCCGCCCTTGGAGTGATGGGGACCGCATCCGTCCCCACCTCGTGGGCCGCCACCGAGGCCAGCGGATCCTTCCCGGGCCCGATTCATCCGCCCATCGGGGATCCGCCGAGCGTGTGGGCAGCCACCGAGGACAATATCCTCGGACCATACCACCGCCCCGGAGCTCCGTTCCGCGCAAAGGTGAGCCCGCCGCTCGCGCCCGGTTCGGTGCTCCTCGTCGGCGGCTGCGTCTATGGTCTCGAATCCCGCGCCCCGATTCCAGATGCGTGCATCGATATCTGGCACGCCGACGCCGCCGGTCACTACGACAACGAGGATCCCGCGAAGCCACCGGCACCCGGCTCCTTCGCCTACCGGGCGCGGATGATCACAGATGCTGCCGGGTATTACGAATTCGAGACCATCCGCCCGGGAGCTTATCGGCTCGATGAACGCACCTGGCGCCCGCGCCATGTCCACTACCGCGTGACCGCCCGTGGCTGCAAACCTCTGGTCACGCAGCTCTATTTCCGCGGCGAGCTCCACAACGATACGGATGCCTTCATCAAGCCCTCGCTGATCGTCGAACTGCACGAGCAAGCGGTGGGAACCCAGAGCTATCACCGTGCCCGTTTCGATATCGTCCTGGCTCGCGCGTCGTGATGCCCGCGAGCGGGTCCCGTGGACGCTGCCCCGAGATGATCTGGCCGGTGCTAATCCCTGAGCACGAACTTCCGCTTCAATCAATCGACCGCTGGTGCGCGGAGCAAACGCCCCGGTCCATGGTCAACGTCGACGGCGTCTGGCGCATGCCAGCGTCGCCAAGGTCAGCAAGCTGGCGAGACCGCCTCCGAGTCCGCAGGTCGTCGATCCCGTGCCACCGGTGTCGGTGACGGTACCCGTACCGCCGGTGACCCCGGAGGTCGTGCTTCCCGAACTGGTCGAGGTCGATGTACCGCTGGTGCCGCTCGTACCGGAGCCGCTGGTACTGGTCGGCGTTCCGGTGGTTGTCCCAGTAGTGGTTCCGCCGCCGGCGTTGATCGCATTCAGGACCGCGGTGGCGACCACCTGCTGCCCAGTCGAGCTGAGATGCACCTGGTCGGATGCGAAGAGCTGCGAGTGGGTGGAGCCGTAGGTGTGGAAGACGTTCCAGATATCGCACACGCCAGCGTTCTCATCGGCGGCGGCGAGGCGTCCGGCGTCGGCGAGCTCCGCCATCGTATCCCATTGCACATCCATGGGACAGGTCGTCATGACCATGACATCGGCGGTGCCGAGCGTGGCCCGTCGCACGCGCCGGATGGCGTCGGCGATCACCAGGCGGAATTGCGGACCGCGGATGCCGTCCGGCGGTACCGCTCCGATCGTGCCCCAGTCGTTGCCGCCGAAAAAGATGGTGACGAGATCCGGCGTGGTGGTGATCTGCGTCCATTTCGGCAGCATCACCACATTCGCGCGCAGTGTGGTGCCACCGATCGCCGGATTGACCACGGTCGCGGTGCAGCTGTAGGTGGACAAGGCCCCGTTCCTGAAATAGGTCGGCCAGTTGGTGGTAGTGTTGGAATTGTGCAGGTAATCCGTCAGCGAATCGCCCATCGTCACCACCGAGATCGGCTGACCGGCCTGCAGCTTGGCGCGCACGCGGGCCAGCGGGCTGCCGGAGGGGCGGTAGAAATTGGTGTCCTGGATGATCGTCGATTCCAGGGCGAAGTCGTCGACGATGTAGGTGCAGGCCAGATCATCCCGCCAATACCACCATTTGCCGAAAGCCATTGATTGCAGCAGCGACGGTTTGTGCACGCCCGCCGGGTCGAGGGGGACGTTGCCGGCATTCGATACCTCGGGCAGCACATCGCTCCACGGAATCATCACCTTCGTCCACGCGGTGCTGTCGATGCGGAATGCGGCCGCATAGCGTTGGGCATAATCGCCGTTCCAGATGAACTCGATCGCTCCGAGATGATCCGATCCATCGCCCTTGACCCAGAAGGAGATGCCTGCGGCGGAATCCCATGCGGCAGATCCATTGCCGGCGGCCACTCCCGCGTACAGGGACTTCGATCCTGTCTGCCAGGCGAGTTGGATCCCGTTCCCGGTTCGTGCCGGAACCAGCGACACCGTGCACAAGGATGCCGGCTGCGTCACCGTCATCGCATCGAAGGTGTCGAGGATGGTCGTCGCCGCGCCGATGGGCGCCGCAGCCGCGAGGACGACAAGGATTCTTCTGAGCATCGTGGACTCCTGGCTCCCGGATCTCGTCCGGGATGCATGGTGCAGCCTAGCGGACCGCCGCCACGGTTCGCCCAGTAAATGATGCTAAGAACGACGGGAAAAATCGCATTTTATCGCAGCGGACATGGTAGCGGCGATGCGGTTTCCGACAGGATCGCTTCGCTGCGGCCGCGGACGGTGTGGCGTGCACCGACGTAAGACGGTGCGGTGAAGCGGCATCAGGACAGACGGCGGATCCGCCGGCCACCTGGAGCTGCGCCATGTCTCACACACGAAGGGCGCGCCAAGAACCCCCAGGACTGCAAGCGGTGGGCCGGAGTGCTCGGTTCCTCGATGCCAGCGCGACCAGTCCGATTACCAGGTTCGGCCCGCAGGATGCGCCCCACGGCAGCGGGGCCGCGCGGGTCTCGCTCGGTGATTCAACGGGTGCCATCACCGGGTATATCCCCGATCTGCCACATCCGCCCATCAGCAGTCTGGACCAGGTCCCGACTGCCGCCGAGGACCGCATGCCGACATCGCCTGTGCCCTCCATCGTCTGCGATCCCGCGCTCGCGGGGGCGGTGATCAGCCCGTTCCTGTTCGGCCACAACATCGAGCACACGCGACGCGCGATGTGGCGGGGATTGAGCGCGCAGCTGATCGCCAACCGCAAGTTCGCGGGCGAGGTCCAGCTGCGCGATACCGCCGGCGCGCCGGTCGAGAGCCAGGGCCGCATCGGTGCGGATGGCGTGGTCGCGAGATGGTCAGCCGTCGGCTCGGGCGCGCGCTATGCGCACGACCGCTACATCGGCTATGCCGGCAGCGAATCGCAGCGACTCATCATCGACGGCGCGACCACCGCCGGCATCGCCCAAGGCGGGCTGGCGTTGGAGCAGGGCCGGTCGTACCGGCTGCGCGTGTGCGTGAAGGTCGATCGCGCGGCGACCCTGACCATGCGCGTATCGGATGCGGCGGGAACGCGCGAGCAGATGCGGCGCGCGGTGCCGGTGGCTGCCGGCGACTGGCGCGAGGTCGACCTCGATCTGACCGTCGCGCATCGCGACCCGGATGCGCGCCTCGAACTGACCGTGGCCGGGCCGGTCACCGCGTGGTTCGGCGCGGTCTCGCTGCTGCCGAGCGACCACGTCCTTGGGCTGCGCCGCGACGTCGTCGAGCTCCTGCGCGAGATGTCGGTGCCGATGCTGCGCTGGCCGGGCGGCAACTTCAGCCTCGACTACCGCTGGCAGGATGGCCTGCTGCCGGTCGACCGCCGCCCGACCATCCGTCTGGGCATGTCCGAGGTCCTGCCGTTCTCGGACAGCTGCGACTTCCACGAACTCGCCATCGACGAATTCATCGCCCTCTGCCGCGAGCTCAAGGCGGAACCGTTCATCACCGTCAACTGTCGCCCGCAGGATTTCGGCACCGTCGACGACGCCGTCGCCTGGCTCGAGTACTGCAACGGCACCGCCGATTCGACCTGGGGCCGGGTCCGCGCCGAGCGCGGCCATCCCGAGCCCTACCGCGTGCGCTACTGGTCCATCGGCAACGAGGTGTGGGGCGCGCACATGCTGCAGGGGCACTGCACCGCCGAGGTCTATGCCGAGCGCGTCGCGCAGTTCGCGCCGGCGATGAGGCGCGTCGATCCCACCATCATCATCACCGTGGTCGGCATCCCGGCCCCGACCTGGGACACCATCGTGGTGGCGCGCGCGGGCCAGCATGTCGATTACCTGTCGGGACATGAATACGTCCGCCCGGAAGGCCACGACGTCGCATCCTATAAGCGTCTCGCCGACGCCGCGTCGAACGAGGAGCGCGACAAGCTGACCGTGATGCGCGAGCGCATCGACGCCAATGCCGGCGGCAAGACCATCGGCATCGCGCTCGACGAATGGAATCTGTGGCACGAGTGGTTCGCGGCGCCCTCCAAGCACGAGTGGCATGTCGGTCCCGTCGATGGCGCCTTCACCGCGGCCATGCTGAATCTCTTCTGCCGCGACTTCGAGCGCGTGGGGCTGACGCTCGTGACCTATTTCCAACCGATCAATGAAGGCGCGATCGCCGTCGGGCCGTTCTCGGCCAGCTTCACCCCGGTGGGACAGGCATACCGGATGTTCCGAGCGCATCACGGACAGCGGCTGATCCCGCTGCGCACCACCTCGGGCGAGGTCGACGCGTGCGCATCGCTCAGCGCCGATGGCCGGCGCGTCTGCGTGACGATCGTGAGCCACGACCCGGGACACGACCACCGCGTCGACATCACCGTACCCGGGAGCGGTCCGGTGCAGGCCGAGGTCCTGGTGCTGTCGTCCGTCGATACCACGCCCGATCGGCCGCTGCAGGAGCGGATGCTCCGCGTGGATCGCGATGCCGGTGAATCGTGGCCGATCGGGGTCCCGCGCTTCGGGATGGTGCTGGTGACGATCCGCCTGGGATGATCCGAGGTGGATGCCGTCCGCCGGTCCGTGCTCAGGCCGACGCGGCCGACTCCATGGTGCGGTTCTCGGCGATGCGGCCGCGCCACAGCGTCGGGCAGACGATCGGATCCGAGTAGTCGGGGTTGCCGTCGATCTTACGCGCCATGGTGTCGTTGCCGTGGCCGGCGATCTTTCCGCTCGGGAAGCGGTGCTCGCGCCAGC
>JACDEN010000772.1 GCA_013816415.1 Planctomycetota bacterium | reverse complement strand
CGATGACGGTGACCTCGCCCGGGCCGGTATCACGGGTCTGGATGCCGATCGCCTCGAGGCAGCGGCGCATGTGGCCGGTGTCGTCGCTCGCGAGCACGTTGTCGAGCACGGTCTCGCCGTCGGCGAGCGCCGCCAGCACCAACGCGCGGTTGGTGATGCTCTTCGATCCTGGTATCGGCCAGGTGCGGTGGATCGATGCCGGCAGCCTGGGGATGAGGATCGGGCCGGAGGACATGCCCGAGGATCGACCGTGTTCCACGTGGCGCAAGACGTTGCGGGTGCCTTGTGGCGACCTCGGCTCCGGTACCATCGTCACCATGACCAGCGATCCTGCGAGCGTCGCCCTGCCCGACATCGCGCGCGTTCGATCGGAGCTTGCCGCGACCGCCGCGATGCCGCGCGCGGATGCCGTCCAGGTCTGCCGGTCCCTGCGCACGCGCGAACTCGCGGCGATCGGCGCCTGGCAGAATGCGCACCTCGCCGACGCCAGCGGCACCGCCATCGTCGAGGCGATCACCGCGGTGAGCGATGAGATCGTCCGCACCCTGGTCGCGCGCGCGTTCGCCAAGCTCGGAGCTCCGGATGATTGGAGCGAGCAGGTCGGCATCTTCGCTCTCGGCGGCTACGGCCGCCGAGAAATGAATCCCAGTTCGGACCTCGACCTGCTGGTGATGGCGACCGGTTCGAAGGCGCCCGACTGGCTCACCAAGGCGTATCCCGACCTGCAGGCGCTGCTGTGGGACGTGAAATTCACGGTCGGCGCCAGCCAGCGTCCAGCCGCCGAGCTCGCTCGCATCATCGACGAGGATTTCGTCACCGCGACCGCGGTCATCGAGCAGCGGCCGATCGTCGCCGGCAGCCGTCCGGTGGCCGAGATGCAGGACCTGCTGGCGCGCCTACGCCGTCGGCAGTCGCTGGCGTTCCTGCGCTACAAGCTCGAGGAGCTCGCCAAGCGGCGGGCGCAGGCCGGCGTCAGCCTGTTCCAGATGGAGCCGAACCTGAAGAGCAACCCCGGCTGCCTGCGCGATGTGCAGCTGCTGCGCACCATGGCCTTCATCGTCTTCGGCAGCCGCGACCTGTCCGCCCTGACCGGGCTCGAGGTGATCACCGCGCGCGATCTCGAGGAGGTGACGGTCGCCAACGACCACCTGCTGCGCCTGCGCTCGCTCCTGCATTTCCACCATCAGCGCAAGCAGGATGTCTTCCAGCTCGCCGACCAGGTCCGCATGGCGCGGTCCCTGGGATGGGCCGACGTCAGCAGTCTGCGCGCGGTCGAGCATTTCATGAAGGCGCATTACGCGCAGGTGCTGCACGTCCATCAGATGGTCGACCTGTCGATCAGCCGTCTGCGCGCTCTCGGGCACCTCGGCCACAAGCTGATCCTGATCAAGAGCCGCAAGGTGCTGAGCCCGGATTTCACCGCCGTCCAGGGCCAGGTCTATCTCAGCCACAAGGATTTCTGGTCGCTGCCCGACGCCGGCTCGCGCCTCATCCGCATGTGCCGGCTCGCGCAGTCGCGCGACGTGCGCATCAGCCTCGAACTGCAGCGCGCGATCAAGGCCAACCTCGCGCTGATCACCGATGAGGTGCGCCACGATCCGTCGCTCGGCCGGGTCTTCCTCGAGATCCTCGCGGATGCGGGGCGGATCCATCCGATCCTCGAGGACATGCACAATTGCGGCCTGCTCGGCGCGTACATGCCGGAATTCGGAAATCTCACCTGCCACATGCAGTTCGACAGCTACCACCAGTACACCGTCGACCAGCACACGCTGCTGGCGATGAGCTACATCGACGCGGTCGCCGCCGGTCGCATGCCGGGACTTCCAGGAATGGCCACGATCTTCCCGGCGGTGAAACGGAAGGACCTGCTGGCGCTCGGCCTGCTGCTCCACGACATGGGCAAGTACATGGGCCGCGGACACGTCGCCCGCGGGGCGATCATGGTGTCTGAGGTCGCGGATCGGCTCGGCCTGACCGAGGAGGAAGAGGACTTCGTCTACTTCCTGGTCGAGCGCCACGTCTCGCTGTCGGACGCCAGCCGCATGCGCAATGTGCACGAGCCGTCGTTCCTGCGCGAATTCGCCACCAAGCTGCAGAGCAC
>JACDEN010000179.1 GCA_013816415.1 Planctomycetota bacterium | reverse complement strand
GCACCGACCCCGGCTACAACAACCTCGTGGTCACCGACATCTCGGTGACCAACGTCGACGACGACGTCGCCGCAGTGTCGATCAGCAAGTCCACGGTGGCGGTGAGCGAGAGCGGCGGCAGCGACACCTATACGGTCAACCTGACCACCGTGCCGGCATTTCCAGTGACCATCAGCTTCATCACCGGGGATGGCCAGTGCCAGGTCGACACCGACGCCGGCACCTTCGGATTCCAGAACACCCTGACCTTCAATGCCGGCAACTGGAACAGCCCGCAGACCGTGACCGTCTCGGCGGTCGACAACCAGATCAAGGACGGAGCGCATTCCGGCCTGATCACCCATACCGCGAACAGCGCCGACGCACGGTACACCACCAGCCTCGCGATCGCCTCGGTCGCCGCGACCATCACCGACAACGACTCGGTCGGGATCGTCATCGTCGAAAGCGGCGGGTCGACGAACGTCAGCGAGGCCACCCCCGCTACTGGCGACACCTACACCGTCCGACTCGCCACCCAGCCGACCGTGACGGTGTCGCAGGTGCTGGACGGCTACCCCGGCAGCACGACCAGCCTCGCAGCCTCGTCGCCCGGAAACGGAGCCGTCCTCGGCGGATTCATGTACTTCTCGGCCACCGACGGAGTCAACGGCATCGAACTCTGGAGGAGCGACGGCACCGCGGCCGGCACGACCCTGGTCAAGGAGATCAACGCCGGCAGCGGATCCTCGTCGCCAACCCTGTTGACCAAGGTCGGCACCACGCTCTTCTTCCGCGCGACCGACGGCATCAACGGCTCGGAACTCTGGAAGAGCGACGGCACCGCCGCCGGGACCGTGATGGTGCGGGACATCAGCTCGGGGGCGTCGTCGACGACCATGTCCTCGTTCACCGCGCTCGGCACCACCCTGTACTTCTCCGCCGCCGACGCGCGCGGCACCGAGCTGTGGAAGAGCGACGGCACCTACCTCGGCACCAAGGTGGTGAAGGACATCTACCCAGGCGCCAACTCGTCCTTTCCGGCCAATCTGACCGTGAACGGCGCGACCCTGTACTTCTCTGCGACCGATCCCACCAACGGCACCGAGCTGTACAAGACGGACGGCACCCTCCCCGGCACGGTGCTGGTGAAGGACATCTACACCGGCATCACCAATTCGGCCCCGGGATCGTTCGCGGTCATGGCGGGGACCCTGTATTTCCGCGCCACCGACAGCGTCAATGGTGCCGAGCTGTACAAGAGCGACGGAAGCGCGCTCGGCACGGTGCTGGTGAAGGACATCAACGCCGGCGCCAGCTCGTCCACCCCGCAGAACCTCCTGGCGATCGGCACCACCCTGTATTTCTCGGCCTTCGACGCCAACGGAACCGAGCTGTGGAAGAGCACGGGAGCCGTCGGCAACGCCACCCTGGTCAAGGACATCTATGCCGCGGCCAGTTCCTCATCTCCATCCAACTTCAGGGACCTCGGCGGCACCCTGATGTTCACGGCCTTCGACGCCACCGGCACCGAGCTGTGGAAGAGCACTGGCACCACCGGCGGCACCACCCAGGTGAAGGACATCTACGCGGGGGCATCGTCCTCCTCGATCAGCTCGCCGGTGGTGTCCGGATCGCTGCTCTACTTCACGGCCAGCGACGGCATCAGCGGCACCGAGTTGTGGTGCAGCGACGGCACCACGGCTGGAACCATCATGCCCAGCGACCTGATCGCCGGATCAGGCGGATCCTTCCCATTCAACCTGGTCGACCTCACGGGCACGCTGCTGTTCTCGAGCGATGGGCCGAATGGCATCGAGCTGCGCAAGAGCCAGGGAACCGCAGCGACCACCACGCTGGTCAAGGACATCAACCCCATCACCACCGTGACGCCCCTCAGCGCATTCCCGGGCGCCGGGGTCGTCCTCAACGGCATCGCCTATTACTCCGCGACCGACGCGCTCAACGGCACCGAGCTGTGGCGCAGCGACGGGACGCCTGCCGGCACCTTCCTGGTGAAGGACATCAATACCGGCATCGCATCGTCCTTTCCGGGCTCGCTCACGGTGATCAACAACCGGATCTATTTCCGGGCCACCACCGCGGCGAACGGCGCGGAATTCTGGGTCAGCGATGGAACCACGGCGGGAACCGTCCTGATCAAGGATATCTATGTGGGAGTATCTTCATCCACCCCAAGCAACTTCGTCGGCGCCAATGGCTGGATCTACTTCACCGCCTTCACCACGACGGAGGGCACCGAGTTGTGGCGCAGCGACGGGACCGCCGCGGGCACCGCCCTGTTCGCGGATATCTTCCCTGGCGCCAGCACCTCGAGCGTCACCAACCTGACCGTGGTCTATAATTCGAACCAGGGCGCCAGCGAAGTCTACTTCTCAGCCGACGATGGCAGCGGTTCCTTCGGCAACGAACTCTGGATCGTCGACTCGTTCGGAGGATTCCCCTATGTGGTGGCCGATGTCCAGCCGGGAATCGGCGCCTCGTTCCCATCGAACTTCAAGGTGATGAACAATGTCCTGTATTTCACCGCGACCGGCTATGCCGGCAGCGATCTCTATTATTATGATCCGATCGCCGGGTGGGCGGTGGTCCAGGACCTGCCGTGGACCGGCCTGCCGTCGAACCTCACCGTGGTCGGCAACCAGCTGTTCTTTCGAGGCACGGATGCCGCTGGCGGCGGCGAATTGTGGGTCACCCAGGGGAAATTCGGCCCGGTCACGCAGGTCAAGGACATCATCCCAGGCGCTTCGAGCGGGTTCCCGTCGTCGCTGACGGCGGTGAACGGCCAGCTCTTCTTCACCGCCTCGGATTTCACCTTCGGCACCGAGTTGTGGAAGAGCGACGGCACCACCGCCGGTACCATCATGGTGAAGGACATCAATCCGGTCGGCAGTTCCTTCCCCTCGTCGCTCGCGGCTGGCGGCGGCTTCCTGTACTTCGCGGCGAGCGACAGCTCGGGAGTCGGTTCGGAGCTGTGGCGCAGCGACGGCACCGCCGCCGGCACCATCCTGGTGAAGGACATCAGGAGCGGAACGCTCAGTTCCAGCCCCGGCTCCTTCACCGCGCTCACACCGAACACCGTCCTGTTCTCGGCCAACGATGGCATCACCGGCACCGAGTTGTGGCGGATCAGCTCGTCGGCGGTCACCGCGACGGTCTCGATCGCTGACGGGCAGACGGTGGTCGATACCGACCTCGTGACCGCTGGCAACCAGAACACCCTGACCTTCACCAGCGCGACCTGGAACACGCCGCAGACGGTGACGGCGTTCGCCGTGGACGACACGCTCTACGAGGCCAACCCCCATCCCGGCATCATCACCCATGCGGTGGCGAGCACCGGCCTCGAGGGCGATGCAGCCTACAACGCGCTCTCGCTGCCCAATGTCACCGCGTCCGTCGCCGACAACGAGGCGGCGCCCACGGTGCAGTTCACCTCCTCGGCGCAGGTCCTCGGAGAAGGATCAGCGGCCTTTATCCTGACCGTGCAGCAGTCCGCGCTCTCGGCCCTGACCACCAGCATCCCCTTCTCGCTGTCGGGTACCGCGACGCCGGGCGCCGACTACGCCATCAGTTCGAGCCCGCTCAGCATCCCGGCTGGCAGCCTCAGCACCTCCATCAGCATCTCCTTCAACAACGACGTCCTCGACGAGGACGACGAGACCATCGTGGTGACCCTCGGCGTGCCCACCAACGGGGCGCTCGGAGCCACCACGACCAACACCACGACGATCACCGACAATGACGGGCTGCCCGCGGTCCAATTCACCAGCGCGGCCCAGAGCGCCAGCGAGGGCGCGGCGACCATCACCGCGGTGATCCAGCTCTCGCCAGTATCAGGTCGCGCGGTCACCGTGCCATTCACGGTGACCGGCACCGCGACCAGCGGCACCGACTACACCATAACCGCCAGCCCGGTGGTCATCGCGGCGGGAAGCACGACCGCGAATGTCGTGGTCACGATCATCAACGATACGCTCGACGAGAACAACGAGACGGTGATCCTGACCCTGAATGCGCCGACCAACGCCACCATCGGCGGACAGTCCTCGACCACCCTGACCATCACCGACAACGACAATCCGCCCGTTGTCCAGTTCACCAGCGCGAGCCAGACCGCGTCCGAGAACATCGGCACCATGACCGTGACCGCCCAGCTCTCGACCCCGTCGGGCCTGCCGGTCACCATCCCGTACAGCGTCAGCGGCAGCGCCACCCTGACCATGGACTTCACCATTTCGGCAAGTCCCCTGGTCATCGCCGCGGGCGCCACCACCGGGGGCATCACCATCACCGTGGTCGACGACGCATTGAACGAGGCCGACGAGACGGTGATCGTGACCATGGGCGTGCCGACCAACGCGACGCTCGGCGCGACCGCCGTCCACACCGCGACCATCACCGACAACGATCCATTGCCGTCGTTGGAATTCCTGTTGTCCAATCAGAGCCTCGCCGAGAGCGGCGGGTCGATGGCCTGCACCGTGCAGCTGTCCGCGGTTTCGGGTCAGGACGTCACCGTGCCCTTCACCATCGGCGGCACGGCCACTGGCGGCGGCGTCGATTACACGAGCAACGCCAGCCCGACCATCATCCCGGCGGGATCCACCTCGGTGGACATCAACATCTTCATCAACAACGACGCGCTGAACGAAGCCGATGAGACGGTGGTCATCACCCTCGGCGTCCCGACCAACGCCACCCTCGGTACCGTCACCACGCACACCGCCACCATCCTGGACGATGACCCGATGCCGCAGGTCAGCTTCCAGCTGCCGACCAGCGTGACCGTCGCCGAATCGGTTGGAGGCGTCATCGTCACCGCCGTCCTGTCCGCGCCCTCGGGTCAGACGGTGTCGGTGCCGGTCACCGGCAGCGGCACGGCGGTGTCCGGGACCGACTATACCGTCACCGGCAGCTTCACCTTCCCGGCTGGGTCCACGATGACGTCGCTGACCCTGTCGATCGTCGACGACGTGCTCAGTGAGGATGACGAGACGATCATCGGCACCTTGACCGCACCGGTGAACGCCGTCCTCGCCCCGACCGACACCGTCTACACCCTGACCATCACCGACAACGATCCGCTGCCGACCGTCCAGTTCGCCGCCGCCAGCCAGAGCGCGTCCGAGAACATCGGCACCATGACCGTGGCGGCGCAGCTTTCGGCGGTGTCGGGGCGCGATGTGGCGGTCAATTTCTCGCTCGGCGGCAGCGCCTCGGCCGGAGCCGACTACGTCAGCACGGCGTCGCCGCTGATCATCCCCGCAGGATCCATCTCCGCTCCGATCACGCTCACGATCACCGACGATACGCTGAACGAGCTCAACGAGACCATCGTCGTCACCATGGGCATGGCGAGCAACGCCACGCCCGCGGGCGCCACCGTCCACACCGCGACCATTCTCGACAACGACGCGCCGCCCACCGTGCAGTTCACCTCTGCGAACCAGAGCGCTGGCGAAGCGACGGGCTCGATGACGGTCACCGCCCAGCTCTCGGCCGCATCCGGCCAGACGGTGACGGTACCGTTCACGATCGGCGGCACCGCGACCGGCGGCGGCACCGACTACTCGATCTCCGCGAGCCCGATCACCATTCCGGCCGGCAGCACCGCCGGGACTGCCACAATCAGCATCGTCGATGATGCCCTCAACGAAGCCGACGAGACGGTGATCGTGACCATGGGCACCCCGACCAATGCCACCCTGGGCGCGACGACGCAGCATACCGCGACCATCACCGACAACGACGGCCTGCCGACGGTGAGCTTCACCTCCGCAGCCCAGTCGGGCACGGAGGCGGTCGGCACCATGACCGTGGTCGCCCAGCTCAATGTCCTCTCCGGCCAGAACGTCAGCGTCCCATTCACCCTGGGCGGATCGGCGTCGGGCGCAGGCGTCGATTACACCATCACCGCAACCCCGGTCACCATCACCGCCGGCTCGCTCTCCACGAACATCGTCATCACCGTCATCGACGACGCCCTGTTCGAGGCCTCCGAGGACGTGATCGTGACCATGGGCGCCCCGACGAACGCGACCCAGGGCGGGACCACGGTGCATACCGCGACCATCACCAACAACGATGGCCAGCCGTCGGTGCAGTTCACTGCCCTCGCGCAGAGCGGCGCGGAGAACGTCGGCACCATCACCGTCACCGCGCAGCTCTCAGCCGTGTCCGGGCTGGCGACCAC
>JACDEN010000178.1 GCA_013816415.1 Planctomycetota bacterium | reverse complement strand
ACGATGCAACGCTCACCAGCCCCGACCTCCACCGCCCGACCTCCGGCGTCGGTCACGCCGACCCGGCCCTCGCGAACCACGACCGCCGTGCTCGCGGCGGTGGCGTGCACCTGGAAGACGGTTCCGACGTCGGTAGCGAGAGCGTGCGGGGTCGCGATGGAGAATGGAGACCCGTGCGGGTGGTGCCGTACCGATGCATCAGCCGTGCCGACATCGAGCTTCAAGGAGCTGCTGCGCCCACCGATTCCCAGCCGTGCGCGTGCCGGCCCAGCGAGACGGACCCGAGTCCCGTCGCCCCACACGATGCTCGCGCCACCACCCGCGGCGATCGTGAGCGCATCATCGGCGACAAGCTGGCTGCCATCGACGCGCAACCCGCCGCGTTCCACCAGGACGTCGCCCTGCCGATCCTCGAGATGGATTCCCGGCACCGCGGCCGGGTACCACCACCAGGACATGAAGGCCGCGAATCCCGCAGCGGCTGCCGACAGGTACCACCGCCATGCACGGTCGCCACGTCGCGACGTGCGCCGCAGCACGCGTGCGATGAAACGCTCGGCGGTGCGGGGAGCGGTGATCGCCGTACGCACGCGCCCCGCGAAATCGTTACGCGACGGATCGAGAGCGAGCGACAGCCAGTCGTCCGAGGAGATCTGGGAGCGCATCCAGTGCGCCAGCCGCGGATCGGCCTCGAGGCCATTGGCGAGTTCGTCGAGCTCGGCGGCGCTCATCCCCTGACGATCCTCGAGCCAGGCATAGGCGAGCGGGATCATGTCGCGCTTTCCAGGACGCACCTGCGCAGCCAGTCGCGCAGCCGCGACAGCAGCATGTGCATCGCGCCGGAGGTCTTTCCCGAATCCATCGCGAGCTCGGCCGCGCTGACCGCGTTGCAATACCGACGTTCGATCAGCTCACGATGGCCACGCTCCAGCTTGGAAAGACAGGCCTGCAGCGCCCCCAGCTGGCCGGAAGAGATCGGCGCGGGCGGCGTTTCGGTGGCGATCAGCAGGTCGGCGATACGGCGATGCTGCCGGGCCTGACGGCACCGACGTCGGAAATATTCGAGCGCGCAATTGCGCGCCATGCCTCGCAGCCAGCGCAACGGCTCGACATCCGCGGGTTCGCGGCCGCGCTGGGCCCAGGCATCGAGGTAGACCTCCTGTGCCACGTCATCGACGTCGGAGGTGGGCACGCCCATGCCGGCGATATGCGCGCGGACGGCAGCCTGGGTCTCGATCATCAGGGTCTCGAAATCACGCGTGTCGTGTGGCATCGGCGGTCGGTGTTGTTCCTGGCTTCTGCTACTCAGATCGCCCACATCCTGGGTCCGGATGGCGTCGCGCCAGCGGTGGCGCAGATGGAACGGCGCGATCACACTCCGCTTCCGCGCTGGACGCGGAATCGGACGCACCGCAGTCGCGCGAGCAACGACATCAGGACGAGTCCGGCAGCACCCGGCCCAGATCCGAGTCCGCAACCGCCACCAGATTTCCCGCCCGTTCTGCCAGCATCCGATCCGGCAGGACCGGGGCCGACTCCTCCGGTGGCCCCTCCGGTCGTGGTGCCGGATGTCGTGGTGGTGCCGGAACCGCTCGTGGTCCCTGCGCTCGTTGTCCCCGTCGTTCCACCGGTGCCGGTGCCAGCGCCAGTGGTCGTCCCCGTGGTCGTGCCCGTGCCGGTGATCGTCACCGTCACCGCTGCAGAGGTCGACGGCATGCCCAGGTTGTCGACGGCTTTCGCTGTGACGGGATAGGTGCCGGCAGCCAGACCGCTGCAGAGCACTGTGTAGGGCGGGGCCGTCGCTACACCGACGAGCATCGACCCGATGTAGAACTCGACGCGCGCGATCGTTCCGTCGCTATCGGTGGCAGTGGCGGTCACGGTGAGAGTGGCAGCGGTGGCGTACGAGCCACCTGGCGCAGGGCTGGTCAGGATCGTCGTCGGAGGCGCATCGGCCACGGGCGCGCTCGTGGTCACCAGATCGAACGTTCCTGCGGAATTTTTCCGCATGGTCAAACCGGATGCGCCGACCACCTGGTCGACGGGAAAGGTGTTCCACGTCGGATCGGCGCGCACTCCCCAGGCCCGGTTCGAAGAGCCGCACAGGATGGTCGTGGTGAACCCGGTCGGGTATCCTGGAAGCGCCATCGCCGACATGGTCGCGTACAGCACCGGAATATCGCTGGGATGGTCATTGAGCACCGTGACCTCGCTCGCAGGGGTCATGAGCGCGGTATTCCCAGGCGGATGATCGTAGCGGTTGAGCCAGCCGGCCGCGGTTGCCATGACGTTCGCCCGCACGGTGTTCGTCCACCGCGCAAAATTCACCACCGAGGTCGGGTTGGGGGGAGTCCGCACTCCGGAATAATCGACAGCTCCGCTGCCGAGGATGTTGCCATCCGCGATGAAATTGATGTAGGGCTGGGTGAGCGGCGAGCTGAATGCGCCGCCGATCAGCGAACCGTTCGTCACCGTGTTCCGCTGCAGAACCAGGCCATCGATGGTCTTGGTTCCACCGTAGCTCTGATTGAGGAACACCGACCCCGTCCGATCGAAGATGCTGTCTTCGTACAGGAAATCCCCGAAGCCCTCATAGGCATGGAACGCCGCATACATGCCGAGGATGCTGGTGATCGTGGCCTGGGTGTTGCGCATGAATGAGCAGTCGCGGACGATGACGTTATAGGCGAATTCGCTGAAAAGGATCCCGGCGCTGTTGTTGCGTATCTGACAGCGCTCGATGAGGAACGAGGACGTCGGCAGACCGAGATAGGCGACACCGTTCCCGTGCGGCCGCGCGGGATCAGATCCGGCAGTGATGGTGCAATCCTGGATGACGGTCTTCTGCGGCGCGCCGATGCAGAAGTTCTCGACACCGTTGTACACGTCGTCGCCTGGATCGGGCCCGCCGATCTGCGAATGGTTGAGCAGCACATCACCAGAGATGCTGACCGCAGAGGCATTGGAGCTGGTGATGCTGGTGTTGATGATCTGGATCCGACCTTGATTGCCGCCGCCGTAGATGACCTCTCCGCGCCACCTGCGCACCGAGCAGTTGAATACCAGCACGTCCGACGGCTGCGACCCGACCAGGGCGATGCCCTTATGGCTCATGTCCCAGCCGTCACCGGTCGCTGGGACTCCGCCGACGCTGGCGTTGCCCGTATAGCCGGCATTTCCCGTGATATCGAGCGAACGGAATTGGACATTCGTCACTGGAGCGGATCGGGGCGCGAGCGCGAACATGCTGAAGCGGTTGATCTTGAAGTACGGATCGGTGGTGACCACCCACGTGGTGACCGGATCCTGGAGGCCGGGCATATATCCAGAGAGATGGGATCTACCCGAGCCTTCGCCCAGGAAGACGAGGTTGCTCGAGGTGATGGTGAAGATCGCCGGCATGACGATCGAGGGTGCGTCTCCCGTCTGGCGGCACACGGCGTACGTGCCCTGCGGAAAATAGACGATGCCGCCGCTGACGGCGACCGCAGCCGCGATGGCGCGGCGGATCGCCACCGTGTCGTCGGTCGCACCATCCCCGACCGCACCGAACGTCGTGACATCGAATACGGGAAGCACCGGAAGCAGGCACGCGGTTTCGAGCCCGACCGGGGCCAGGCCGCTGTCGTCAGAGATCGTCGACTGCGCCGAGGCGGAGGCGGCCAAGCACGCCAACAGACCGATCGCCGCGGCGTGACGCCACCCCGAGGCGAAACGAGTCCGGAACGTCTTCCCACCGCGGTGATTGGTCCTGACCGGGGATCGGATGGTCATCGTGCTCTCCATGGTGCGCCGCATCGTCTGCCTATGACCGTGGCGGCCTGGCAATCACGAACCGGTGGAAGCGCGGCAGAGCGGTGTCTGACACAGGGG
Source organism: Planctomycetota bacterium (assembly GCA_013816415.1). GTDB lineage: Bacteria > Planctomycetota > UBA11346 > UBA11346 > UBA11346 > JACCZE01. The sequence continues at coordinate 2,330 of JACDEN010000178.1, read as the reverse complement.
CCGATCGGGACGACGGCCGATCGCTCGACCCTGATCGCTGGAGACGAGGTCCCAGCGCTGAACTCGCGGGCGGGCATGCGAGTCCACACCGCAGCCGCAGCACCGGTGGACATCCCGACTCGCCGATGGGTCCGGGCGCACGACCTGATGAACAGCAACTCGATCTGGGAAGCGGCGCGGTCCTATCGGTCGAGCTGCTTGCGGACACGGGCAAGCGACATCGATGCCACGCGGAGTTGCGTCTCAAAGCAGTTGCCAGTGAAACCGCGCGGCGCGTGCCGCCGTGATCGCACGGAACTGGGACTCGTGGTATACTCGGTGATGGTGTCTGGAGGCTACCCGACCGATCCGAGCGCGAGCGAGACCCTGCCATCCGAGGCGTTCTCACCCGTCGCTGCGCGTGCGCACGCGGCTCGCACCATGGCCCTCAGTCATGCGCGTGCGGTTCCCGCTGCGGACGAGGCCGGCACACGCATGTCGCAGCCGAGCCTGGCAGCGGAGCTGGCGCGGGCCGGCCGGAGCGACCGCGGAGAGTCCCACCAGCGCTTCGAGGTCGACCGTGTTCTCGGAAGCGGGGCCACCGGTCAGGTCTATGCGGTGCGCGACCGCGACCTCGGCCGCACCGTCGCGGTGAAGATCCTGGCACGGGCCCAGGGAGACGACGAGGTCGGACGATTCGTCGATGAGGCGCGCATCACCGCCTCGCTGCAGCATCCCAACGTGCTGCCGGTGTACGAGATCGCCGTCAACGAGCAGGGCGAAGTCTATTTCCTGATGAAGCGCGTCGAAGGCTGCTCGCTCGGCGAAGCGCTCGCGTCCTCATCATCGCAAGCCGTTTCAGAGCGCATCGCGGCACCCAATGCGGTGGTGAACATCGTCATCGCAGTGGCGAATGCGATCGCATGCGCGCATCGCGCCGGCATCATCCATCAGGACATCAAGCCCGACAACATCATGCTCGGCGAATTCGGCGAGACACTTCTCGTCGATTGGGGCAGCGCGGTGCGCGATCCCGCGACCGTGCCCCACCTGTATGGCACGCCCCTGTACATGAGTCCAGAGCAGGCGCGGCGCGAATACGCCGATGCGCGCAGTGATATCTATTGCCTGGGCGCGACCCTGTTCCACACCGCGCTGCTGCGTCCGCCGATCTGGTCCGATGACGCGGATGAATTCTGGCGCCGCAAGCGCGCCGGCGACATCGATGAGATCACTCCTGACGAACGTCGCCGAACCCCGGCACCGCTTCTGGCGATCGCGCTCAAAGCGATGGCTCCGGATCCCGCACTGCGGTATCAATCAGCGCGCGACCTGATCTCCGACCTCGAGCGCTATCAGGCTGGGCTCGCGGTCACCGCCCACCGTGACAGCTGGCTCGCATCGCTGTCGCGCTGGCACAAGCGTCATTGGCGCACGCTGTGGGCAACCACCGCTGGCGCTTCTGTCATAGTCGTGCTCGGCGCGCTGCTGTACGGCGAGCGCCTGAAGGAGCTGTCGTCGTGGGGATTGCCGATCTGCAGCGAAGACTTCTCCGACGGATCGTGGAAGGAACGCTGGCAGGTCACCTGCGGTGCGGCCGAGGCCCATGACGGCCGCCTCTTCGTCTCCGGAAAAGGCGCAACCCAGGTGACGTACCGCACGCCGCTCGATGGAGACGTGGCGATCGAGTTCGATGGCGAGATGTTGCCCGGCTGCTATCCCTGCGACCTGTCGCTGCAGATCAATCCGAAGACTCCCGGTGCCCCTGTCGATCTGCCGACCCTCGTCCAGCAGCCGGCATACTTGTTCCAGTTCGGTGCCCACGGCAATTCCTACAGCCGGATCATGGATCCGATCCGTGCGCAGTGCTCGTTCAATCCCGTGCGGGCGGAGGTCGGCCGCATCTATCGCGTCCGCGTGGAGATCGCCGGAAACCACCTGGCGATGATGATCGACGGGAAGACGATCTGCTCGTACACCGACACCTATCCGTTTCCAGAGGGATACCTGTCGCTGTACAGCTATTACCCAGGGAAGGCATTCGATCGCGTACGCATCTACGCGCGTGGCCTGCCGCAGAAGATGCCCGGCACGGCGATCGGCGATTTCTGTGCTCAAGCCGGGCTGCACGAGCAGGCGATCGATCAGTACCACCGCATTGCCGGTGGCGGCGGAGCCCACGCCCTGACGCAGGAAGCGGTGTACAAGGAAGGCCTGAGCCAGTATCGCCTCCATCGCGTCGACAGCGCGTTCGCGACCTGGGCCGCTGCCGACTCCGAACCGTGGCGCACGCTGGTGGACGTCCATCGCATCGACGATGCCTTCGAGCGCGGAGATCACGTGCAGGTCCT